>JAFXFQ010000116.1 GCA_017520365.1 Clostridia bacterium | reverse complement strand
CTCTCGCCGCATCGTCGGGAAGACAGAGAAATGCGATATCCGCCTCGTTGAGAGCAGCCCTTCTTGCGGCAGTATCCTTTCGGTGTGCCTCATCGAGAGTTATGAGAGTAATATCGTCTCTCTCGGAAAGACGCTGATATATTCTGAGTCCGGTAGTACCTGCACTACCGTCGATAAATACTTTTTTCATAGCAGACCTTCTTCAAAATTCAAAGAATATCGGTATTATAACATACATTGAATAAATATGCAACACAAAAAACGAGGTTTTTCATATATATGAAAGAAACGGCAAATTATAGTATACGTTGATGAAAATGAAGAAGAAAACTGTGCATTTTCACGAAAGTGATAATGAATATTGTTTGTATATATTCGTGCAATAATGAATATATATGCATCTTCGCGTCTGTGTCATACAGCAGCATCTGCTGCTAAGTCCTCGTTGAGGTCTGCAAACACATCGCCCTTTACGCCGATATATTCCGCGCGGAAGGGAACACCGCTTGCTGCTTGAGGATAGATGGCGGAGGTGTGATCAACGAAATAGGTGTCAAAGCCGGATTTTTTGATCTCCTCAATGGTCAGATTGCGTGTAAGCTGATAGAGAATGGCCGATACCATCTCAACATGAGACAGCTCTTCAACAGCAACATCGGTAAGTGTGCCGATAACTCGGGAGTAGGGCATAGTGTATCTCTGGCTAAGATATCTGGTTGCCGCCCCGAGCTCGCCATCTGGACCACCAAGCTGACTTATTATGATCTTCGCATAGGTGGCATTGGGGGTTTTTATTTTTATCGGAAACTGGAGTCTGTTGGTATATTCAAACATATATTATCCTCCTTAAAGCTGCCAGCACCAATGGATATCCTCATCGGGATGTCCGCAAAGGTTTATGGGGCCGTATTTTTCTTCGTACCGACAGACCGCTTCCTTGTATTCGGCCTTTGTTTTTTCAAGAAATGCTCTTGCCTCGGGGCAGCTGTTCGTATCGAGATACAGGATAGTATCATAGACCGCAAGACCAAGGGATGCAATGTGGCAAAGGAGGCTGTGTCTGTCGCCGGTTACCTGTATTGACAATTTGAGCACTCCTTTCTCTTGCAGGAGGTGGGGTAGAAGGGCAGATCAAGCTCCTTGAACACGGTGCCTGCCTGGAGCGCCGTGTGGGGATCGTAAAGCTCCTTCCATTGCTGAACGGGGGAGTATACCATCGCTATGGGAGCTTCGCGGTGGAGATACCCGTTGTCGGAGCCGCATTTCCCCTTTCTCTGGCAGGGAGGAGTCACTCTTCTCGTCACGCCTCTGCAAGCAGAGGTTTCGGAGGGTATAGGGGTGTGCTTTTCGCATTCAGTTGCTCTCTGCTGTACACATCTGCGGCAACCGTTCTGATTTACTGACCGCGTATATATGCAGTCTTCATAACGGGATCTCGGGGTTGCATTTTCGTTTCTGTAATTCAATATAAATAGTCCTTTCTTTGGAAAGTCTTGAGCCGCAGCTCGTTAACAGTATATGCAAAGAAAGAAGCAATGACAAAGAATGGCCCCGAGCGATGCTTGATTCAGCATCTGCACGGGGCCATTCTTTTGTATAAAAGCGGGACTAAGGCATCGAGCTTATCCTTCTATTTCCACCCAGATAGCGGGGCGAATAGCATTATCGTAATCGTTTACCTCTATACCGTAGGTGTATATCTCACCGTAATTGAATACAGCGGTAGCGCGTGTGCTGTCCTTGCCGGGAGTTCTGAGCCACCATACGCAGTAGTCGCTGTTGGGGTCGTCAAAAGCCCCATTTTCATACGCGTATTCAGTAGCCAAGCAGGTCCTGTCTTCCATTTTTGGGAAGTAGTGTTCTGCATCGATGGCGCTGAGAAGAAATATACGGTCTATGGAAACGTATCCGGGGTCTGTATCAAAGTCGTGGTTCGAGTCAGGGGATGAAGTTGTGTAGGGAATAAGCTCTCTTTCAGATGCAGAGAAGGCAGTTGAAATAAAGCTTTCGTTGAGCCATGTGCGAAGGGAACATTCCTCCCAGGTCACGTCCTCCATCGTATCGTGGAAGGGTTGGCAGTCGAGAGCGTATTTGCTGATGATGAGGGCGTGTCCTCCCTGAATATCAAGCACTATCCATTCAATGGGCTCCGCTCCGTTTGACTCATCGTTGTCCTGCTCATAGGTGCCGAATTCGATGCAGTCACCGATCTCTGCGTATATGGGATCGGGGACCCTGTTTGCGTCATCGGAGCCTTCCTCTGAGTCGTTGCTGTTATCAGAACCGTCCTCAGTATCCTCGGTGTCTTCAGTATCCTCGGTATCGGCGTCGGTCTCTTCGATGTCGTCACCTGCCTCGTGGCTGTGGTCGTGTCCGTCATCTTCAAGGATCTCAATCGTCTCAGGGAACATAATCTGCATAGCTTTGAATACAACAAATCCAACCGTTGCAAGAACGGCAACGAAGATAAGGATGGTGATGATCACGGCTAAAGCCTTTTTGCCTTTGGAGGAGCTTTCTTTCAGCTCGTTCTGTTGCTCCTGCAGATCTATAATGTTTCGGCATTTTTGGGCCAGAGCATCGGCATTTTTCCAACCTTGAACAGACTCCAAAAGCTCAAGAGCAGTATAACAGTTCTCCTCGGTAGGGTCCTCAAGAAGTTCATTTGCACGGGATAGGGTAATATCCTTCTGCAATGTATCGGCACGCTCTCTGCAACGGGCCGAAAGGGAAGCGCTGTCCTTGTATTCCGTGATAGAATCGAAAATATCTGCCGCTTTATTATAATCAGAGCTGCTTCCGGCATAGCTCATGATTCCCAGTGCCGCAGAATAAGCCTTTTCATTCTGTTCTTTTGTGATACGGGCTTTTATGGTGTCATTATATCCTGTTAGAACTGCCTTCAGCTCATCATCCGCAAACCTGACAGCCTTTTGATAATTGCTGTCACCGTCAAGGGGAGCATTAAAGTCAGCAAGCTTATCGCAGGTTTTGACGTGCAGATGAGCCAGAAGCTTTGCAAGATATGCTCTTGCATTTTTTGGCTCAATATCAAGCACCTTCTCGCTGTATTCGTCGGCGCTTGCCCAGTCTCCGTCCTCAAGGAAGATGAATGCTCTTTCAAGAAGGGGGGCGGAATTTGCTCTGTGAGAGCTCTGCTCCGTGCCGTTTGCAGTTGAGGGGGGAGCGATCTTCTTTATTCCCCTGATTAGATCCTGCATAAAGCCAAGCTTTGACATATCCTGAGCCTGAAGGTGTGAGAACTCCTCGGGCAGATCGTAGGGATCCATATCGCGGTATGCAGGGATAAGGATCTTTTTCGGGTCGTTCCTGATAATTGCAAGATATCTTGACCACTCGTTCTTTACCCAAGGGGCATTAAGATACTCGGCCTTTGTGCCGATGACCACCATAACGCGGGCAGAATTAAGGGCTGCAAAAATGTAGGGTTCGTAAGCTGTTCCCAGCTTGTCCTCGAGTGTGATTCGAGAGAAGAATACCTTAAAGCCTTCATTTGTGAGCTGATGGTAAAGGTCGTTTGCCAGAACGCTGTCAGGTGTGCGTCTGCCTCCCATATCCGTTTCCTTGTAGCAAATGAAAACGTCAAAGGGCTCCTCTTGCTGAGAAATAGCGAGGATAGAGCGTTGCAGCTCGTTTATCTGAGCGGCCTCTCTCTCGTAAAGCTCGCGCCTCTCGGGATCGGCAAGCCTTATTGCTTCCTTATAGTTGGTATCGTCGTAAACAGAGGTGTACTGAGCACGGTTGATAGTGGGTATACGGCGCTTTGTCGCGGGATCCTCCACATATTCGATGCCGAATCTGCAAAGAACGAGAGACCAATAAGCCTCGCAATCAGTGCTGTCCTCTACGATAATCTGCTCGTAAAGGGCAGAAGCCTTGTCAAAATCGTTGTTTCTTCTTAACTGACCTGCACGGTCATAAAGGTTTTCCTTGTGTTCACTGTCAATACGGGGAAGGGTTTGTTGCGTTCCGCAGTACGGACAAAAAGCAACGCTTCTGTCCTCCATTTTTTTGAGTGCGGCGCCGCACATTTTACATTTGTAAACAGCCATGTGCTACTCCTATAATGATATTGTCTAATTATATCATAGAATAAGAATTATTGGAATAATGTTTGGATAAATTATTAACGGATTTTATCGGTTTATAAGTTCTCCGAGGAAAATCGATTTCCTTCCCTGATGGCACATAAGCTGAATTGCAGCCTCGACCTTATCAAAGAAATCACTTTGATACATATGAAAATCAGAGTAGAAATATTGCTCGTGGATCATAAGCTCAAGAAAAGGCTTGTGAGAGACCCTTTCAAGGATGGGAGCGATCATATCAAGTGGATAAAGATTTGCGATAATGTCGTTGACAAAGTAGTAGAGCTCGCTCTTTTCATCGTATTTGAAGGGCTCGTCAAAGCTTTCGTAAAGCAGTCCGTAGCAGCTCTGCACAGGTGTGAAAAGACCCACAAGACCGAGCAGCCCACAATCTTTGAAGGCACGAACAGCATCCGAAGAGGCCTGACAGTAATGGATAGTGGTGTAATAGTCAATGGATGCCTCGCCGGCAAAGCGAATGATCTCGCGGTTAACGCGCGCGCAGTCATTGTAAGCCTCTTCATAGGAGGACTCGGCGTAAGGGAAGGGAGGAGCGTCTGCCCTTGCGTGGAAGGAAAAGTGAAGCCAGTCTGAGTTAT
>JAFXFQ010000115.1 GCA_017520365.1 Clostridia bacterium | reverse complement strand
CATATACATCAATACCAAACGTCTGTAGCACAAGGATTGATAGCCATTTTGTCGCACAATTCTTCCATCTTGCTTTTGGGACGTCGAGGGCGCCGTCCCCTACCATCACATCAATTTCTACCCGTTAAACTCCGATTTATCTGTATGGTGGGGCAAATACACAACAAAAAGAACCGCTTTCGCGGTTCTTTTCAATACTCTTTTTTGCTTTTAACGAGGTTTTTCAGATATTTAAAGGTCTTCTCTTCGCCCTCATCGCGAAGCATTATGAGGAGGCTTTCCAAAAGGTTGCTTGTCTCCTCATGGATCACACGATTTGCCTTACCGCCGATAAAATAATCGTAGGGATCTGAATCCTTATATGCTTTACCCTTATATATCTTACTTGCGGCTACTCTGTCGCAGAACATTTCCGCAACGTATCGAAGGGGCATTTTTACAGGTAGTACCTTACGAAGGGCGGCGCTGTAATCCGTCCAATATTCAAAATGATGTCGGTTTCTGCCCTTATGGTGTAGCCAGGCAATGGAATACCCCTTTTCCTGTCGTTCGCCTACGTTAGGGCTCTGCGTACCCTGATAATACCTTGCACCGTTCCAAAATTCCACGGGTGAATACTTCGACATATCGTGCCAAAGACCCTGCCAGAAGATTCCGGCTTTTCTGCAATGGGATATCACCTTATGGCGGTGCTTTGTTATTGTTCTAAAGTGCTTTATGGGATGCATTTATTTTACCTCACATTCCGGTTGGCACTCCGATAGCGGTGAATATCCACATTATAAGTGGGATGGACAGTGCCGAAAGGATAGTTGTTACTGCGAATATCTCAGAGGCGTAGACGCTGTCGCCGCCGAAGCGGTGGGAGAACATAGTGGTTATAACAGCAGAAGGACAGGCCATTGCGATAAGCACAATGGTGGTCACCATTGGATCTGCACCGATAAGATGGAAGCCAAAGAGCACCGCTATGCAAACAAGGGGCAAAGCGACAAGTCTTACGCAAGACAGAATATAGAGCTTATACTTTTTCAGGCAATTTATAAGATTTGTTCCCGCCAGGGTACTGCCTGCAATAAGCATTGCGAGGGGGGTGTTCATATCTCCTATAGCCTGAAGGGGCTCGTGGATAATATCGGGAAGGTCTATCTTGAGAACAAAGAACAAAACTCCGAGAATCACTGCAAGGATCGCAGGGGTACATAGGTTTTTCGCAGTTTGCTTTACAGATATCTTGCCTGTCATCAAGGAGACGCCCAACGTCCAGGTGAGGATATAGAAAACTGCTATATTCATTGTCAGATATATAATACCGTCATTTCCGTAAATGCTTTGCACCAAGGGAATGCCGATATATCCGCAATTTGGGAAAATGAGCGACATTCGCTCAATTGCCGCGCCATTTCTTTTTTTCGGAACAAAAAGCATTACTAAAGCTATTGTAACGGCATACAACACGGCAGTAAGACCCAAGGTAACAAGAAGATTCTCTGCAATTGACGGTGAAAACTCTCTTTGGTAGGAAACAAAGGACAAAAGGGGGCTTACAAGGAAGAGAGAAATCGCAGACAGCGTTTTATTACCCTCATTTGTTATTATTTTCAGCTTTCCGAGAAGAAAGCCAATCGCCATCATGATAAACATGACGGCGATCTTGTTTATTACTGCACTCATCAGCCGATCTCGATCATATAGAGCTTGCCTGCCTCACCGTTAAAGGAAAGGCTGTCAACACTGCCGACTGTACCGGATGCCACTACGCTGCCCTTTTCATCTTTAACCGTATAAGCGAAGCTATCGCCGCAGAGGAAGTCTCGAAGATCAAGCTGCAGTGCCTTTTCATCATCCTTTGCTCTGTAGTTGATGAGGAGGAGCTTTCCGTCAGATTCCTTATGATAACCTGTAAGTCTGCCCTCACAATCCTCGGAAAGAACACAATCAGAGACCATAACACCGTCAACAAAATAGGAAAGGTATGCCTTTCTCAATGCTGCGCAGGTCTTTACTGCTTCAGAGAACTCGGGATACTCGGAAATGAGGGCGCCGCCGTTATACTCCTCTGGGTGTGAGGGATACACGTTCATCATAAGGTTATCCATGAAGATAAACTTAACGTACTCGGGGGTTGAGTCTACGTTCATATTGGGACGGAGAGTACGGATAATATTGAGGTAGGGACGGTAGTCACGCTTTTCAGACCAATAGATCCAGTTCCAGGTAAAGTCAGTATTATCGATATCGGACTCGTAGAAAAGTGTACACTCGGAGGAGAAGGCAGTACCGGGGTACATTGCCTCAGTCTCAAGTCTGTATTCATTGATAATATCACGGATGGAGTCATCGGAGTTATCGCCGAGAACGTACTGGTCCCAACAGATATCGCGCATTCCGCACTCATCACGAAGGAAGCGAAGTCCCTTTCTTATCTCTTCCTTCCACACCTCATTGGAGTGATCATGCATCTGGAAGCAGCCCCAGCGGTTGCAATAGGGTGCCGCAAACATGGGAACAGCCTCAGGAGTCTCCGCCCAGGAGCCGCTTCTTTGCTCAATACCGAGGAAGCGTGCTGTCTCCTCCCATGCGCTTATCCAGGAAACGAGGGGGGTGATGGTGATACCCTTCTCTCTTATCTTATCGGCATTTTTCTTCCAGTTTTCAAAGCCGCCCCACTCCTTATAGAAGCGATGAGGACCGAAGGGAAGATTCCAGTTGAACTGTCCCCACACGTTAAGGTCGGAAATGCCGTGCTCAAGCATATCATCAGCGATCGTTTCAAAGTCGTCATATCTCCAGGAGAAATCTGTGGGATGCTTGGAATAACCGTTAGCCATAAAAATTGTACGGAATCCGAGCATTTCCTTAACTCTCTGAGGCACGGGAACAACTCTGTTTTGGTTCTCCCATACGTAGTTACGGTAAGCCTCTACGCCGCGGAGCCAGTCGCCCTTATGTGCGGTGATGACGTATTCACCTGAATCGTATTCCTGACCGGGCTCAACCTTAACAGTATGGAGAGAGGCGAGGCGGAGCTTATTGATCTTATTATCAAGCTTTATCCAGAGCTGCTCGTCATATCCCATATTATCCTTGGAATCGGGACCCCAGCCCCAGTGCTTACGGAACATGGAAAATCCGCCCTTACGGCTGCCCATATCGTACCAACGGCCGATAAACGCTCTCTGCTGGAGGCCGCCTGCTCTCATAAAGATACCCTTTGTGGTCTCTGTCCAGGCAAAGAACGTTTCACGGCTTTTCGCTGTATTCTTGAGCTTAACGAAGGGTTTCATTGCGCCGCCCATCATTGTAAGCTTATCATTCTCCTCGCAATCAGTGGGAACGATACCGTACATATCGGGGAAAAGCACCTGCTCAATATTTGCCTTTGAATTATTCTTTAGATTAAGTCTCATGGAAACATACTTACCGTCTGCAAGGGGGGTAAGAGTTACCTTTGCAGAAATACCGCCCTCATACTCGGGAACGTCATCACAGGGCATTGTATAGGGCACCTTATCATATATGATCTCGAGAACGTTGCCGTCATATTCAAAACGGGGAGCGCACTTTCCATATGCGGCAGTGGGGTTTGCTCTTTGAATGTCGTACTCAAGATGAACGGGCCATGCAAGATCGAAAAGGCCTCTGCCCTCTTCCATTATGGGCTTGACGCCGGGAACCTCGAGGCCGGCAACGGCGCCGGTATCAAGATCAAAGGTGAATTTTGTGTTATTAAGGATATAAGATTTTGTGTTCATAGCTTCACCGTTCCTATAAAATTGTATATTATAATTGTATCAAAAACCGAGTATTATTACAATAGTTTTTTTGATATTACATTTTTTATGTGTATGCAATCGACCTTTCGGGCATAAACTATATAAAAAATCAAAGGAACTGAAATGAAGTATTCTACACATTTATACACGAACAAAAGCACCTGTGTTATCATTCCCGTTTTCACCTCCGACAGCGGTGATAAAACGGAAGCAGAAAGCGTGAAGCGGATGAATGAGTTTTACGATGAGATGAAAAAAGCCGTTTTCGTATACACAGAAAGTGCGGATTTTCCCAAGGGGAGCAAATATTTTGCACGTGCAGACATATTGGAAGCAGATAACAAGTTTCAGGTCAGCGTTATTATGAAGCTTAGAAAAAGCGGCAAGACGCTGTCCACCCGTACTCTTTCTCACACCTGGGAAAACGGCGTTGTTGTTGAAAAACGAACAGACAGATAAATCGGAGGTTGAAGGGTAGAAATTGATGTGATGGTAGGGGACGGCGCCCTCGACGTCCCAAAAGCAAGATGGAAGAATTGTGCGACAAAATGGCTATCAATCCTTGTGCTACAGACGTTTGGTATTGATGTATATGTTATGTTTGCAAT
>JAFXFQ010000114.1 GCA_017520365.1 Clostridia bacterium | reverse complement strand
TCGTTTGTGAAATAGGCTGTGGCGATATATGCCTTATCGGAGGTCAGGTCAGGGTTTTGTACTCCTATCTCCCATTTATCGCCGCTTGGCTTTTCACCCATACAGCGGACGTTTCCACCAACGGAGAGCGCATAGCCGGAAAGGCCCTGCTCCTCAAAGGCTCTTGCCGTCATCTCAACGGCATAGCCCTTGGCAACAGCGCCCACGTCAAGGCGCATTTCCGGGTCGGACAGTAACACGGTCGATTCCTTCTCGTCTATGATCACCTTTTCAATATCTGTATGAAGTGCGGCCTTTGAAAGCTCTTCCATAGGCGGAAGGGCGGCGTTTTTCGGGTCGTCGAGGCCCTTCGTGCGGTAATCGTGCCACAGGGACAAAACGCTGCCCATAGCCACGTTTGTCATACCGTCGGTCAGGGTGTACATCTCCTTTGAAAACTTCAAAAGGCGGATTATGGCCTTATCCACCTTCACGGGGGCTTTGCCTGCCATACTGTTTACTGTTTTCAGATTATTGATGCCGTCATACTCGTGGTATATATCGAAAAGGCGATGATACTCTTCAAGAAGCTCATATATCTTCTCTGCATTTTTATTGAAGATATCCTCACTCATTTCGCATCCTACCACCACGGTCTGCGTATCAAATACTCCGATAAACGATTTTGAATACTGCTTCTCTTCCTTTTTACAGGACGACAAAAGGACAACGGAAAGAACCGTTGCAAGAGTGAGTATCACTGCTGCGATCCTTTTCATTCCGTTGTCCTCCGAGCTTTTCTTTTACTTTGCCGCCTTGGCAGCCTTTTCTGCGATCTTTATGAAATCTCCGACATATACGGTACAGCCTGCAAGAAGATCTGCATTTGCAGCCTTTCCGTCCTCGCCCATAGCAATAGCGGCGATTTCGGATGCGGTCATACCCTTGATGTAGGAGCAGAAATTATAGGACTGCTCATACCACTCTGCAGATATGCCGGAATTACCCTTCATGCCGTAGGAATCAAGCTTTTCTCTCTTCGTTCCGCCATAGCTGACGCCGTCAAGTGTCCCGTCCTCAAGATAGCTGACAGTGGTCTCCGCAACATCGCAAATCGCAGCAAGCACCTTGCCGTCAAGTGTTGCAACAGCGGCCATATCCGTAGTCATCTTCGTGGGATATGCGCCCTCCTTCAGCTCACCCACGGAATCACCGTTGATGAATGCAAGAGATATCGAGGGGGTCTTTTCTGACTCAAATTCAACTGCGAGGGTGTCTCCCATAGCCTTTACGAGTGCCGCCTTGAAATCTGTAATATCAATAGTACAGCCTGCAAGAAGGTCTGCATCGCCGGACTTGCCGCCGTTAAGGTCAATAAGTGTTGCTTCCTTTGCGTTCTTGCCCTTTACATACTCTGCAAAATACTCTGCCTGCGCGTACCACTCGGCAATAGCTGCACCGCCGCTGTAGGCCACCATATTATAGTCGTCACCAAGCTCGTTCTTTGTGGTATAATTATCGCCCTTGCCGCCTGCCTTGACCTCGTCAAGCTTGATCTTGTACTGGCCGCAGTCGACAGCACAGTCAACTATCTTTCCCGCACCGTCTGTAATAACGGCAACTGTGGTAACGGATGCACCTGCACCATCCTTTTCCGCATTATCACTCTCGATGGTGACCGCGGTACCCATACCGAGCTTATACTTTCCGTCAGTATTACCGCTGTCGGGTCTGATGAAGAAAGCACCGAAGAACAGAGCCGCAGACGCAAGAAGCGCAAGAGATATAGCGAGAATTCTTTTCATATTCTACCTCATAACAAGATTATTAAGTACAATTATAATATATTTTCTCCGTTTAGTCAATAGGTTACCCCGTTTATGCTGTGATATCAGATAAATGTCCGCAAAAGTACTCTGAAAGAGGCTAAAAAAACTGTTTCGGCACGGCAATTTCTATTGAAAAATCCGTCGGTATATATTATAATGGTTAGTAGAACAGTTATGAAAGGACGTTATGACTTTGAAAAAACTGATATCCGTTTTTATTACCGTTATGATGCTGGTGTCCGCTCTGTCCTCTGCTATGAGTGTTTCCGCCACAATGCTTTACCGTAAGGGCGACCTCAACCACGACGGAACGATCAACGCCATCGACTCCTACAGCCTCAAAACCGGCATTGCAGGAGCCACCGGCGAGACTATGGACCAAACAGCGGCTGATGTCAACGGTGACGGCGTTATCAATGCCGCCGACTCCTACGCAATGAAGCTCCATATGTCCGGAAAAGGCTTCATCGATCAGCTTTACCCCGAGGGCTGCGGCTGGCAGGGCTTCTTTATTATGGGCACCCCCATTTCCGAATACACCGTCCTCGTTACCGACCCCGACAATCCCAACATGGTATTTGCCGCAGAGGAGCTGAAAAAATACGTGAAGCTGGGAGACCCCGAGACTGTGCTTTCCATCGAAAACAGCTCATCCTCTGCAGAAAAGCAGATCATTCTTCGTGCCGACTCCACCGGCGAGATGGGAACTGACGGCTTCAACATCAAGACCGAGGGCGACGACCTTATTATCACCGCAGGTGCGCTCAGAGGTACTATGTATGCTGTTTACGAGCTCCTTGAGAGCTATTACGGCTACCGCTTCTATCCCTACGGCGACTACGAGCTTGACAAAAACTCCCCCTCCAACGTTCCCGAAGAAACAGACGACACCCAGATCCCCCGTGTGAGATACCGCTGTGTAGGCATCAACGGCTACCACAACTCATACGTTGAATCCTCTACCATTAAGAACAAGCTTTCAGGCTCCACCGACCAGTCTGCCCTTCTTCAGGCAAGATACGGCTGGGGCATTGAGAGATCCGGCGGAAATGGTCACTCCTTCAAGACCTTTATCCCCGAAGAAAAAATGTCACTCCAGAATCTGACCAAGAGATGCCTCAGCGATGAAAAGATATTCAACATCTGCGTTGAGACTATGCTTGAGTACATTGAAGCAAAGCTTGCAGACGGCAGAGTTATCGGTCACGACCTCACCGAGGTCACCTGCTCCTATGATGACTCCGACGTTCCCTGCGCCTGCCGCAAGTGCGGAAAGATCAACCGCGAGGAGGGCGCATTCTCCGGCAACCTGGTCTACTTTGTAAACAGGGTCCACGAGAAGATAATGAAGGTATATCCCGACATCCGCATCGTTATGACCGCATACGGCGAGTGGCACGATGCACCTGAAAAGGCAACCCTCAACGAGGGCATCACCCTTCTCTATTGCTGGAACGGCTGCGCAAACCATCTTCTCGGCAGCGACACCTGCTCTGACAAGGGCAACTATCTTGGCACCACCAACAAAAAGACCGAAGCTGATTTCCTTAAATGGACAGAGAGATGCTCTGATATTTACGTTTGGTATTACCCCACAAACATATACTACATGCTCTCCCCCCAGCCCAACTTTGAGAACCTCTACAACGATTTCCGCTGGTTTATCAATAACGGCGCCAACGGCTTCTACGTTAAGGGAACAGACGGCGGCTCCTTTGAATCTCTTGACGGATATCTTATATCCCGTCTTATGTGGGATCCCGATATGACAAAGGACGAGTACGAGCTTCTTATAAAGGAGTATCTCAAGGACACCTACGGCTACGGATGGATGTATATTTACGAGTATATGGGCATGCTTACTGAGGCCGGCAACCTGAAGGGCTGCGTTCTCAACGACTTTGAGCTTCCCTTTGATATTTATTCCCGCCCATACTTTGAGGAGAACTACGACCGTATGTGCTATCTGTTTGACATGGCTTTGAATCAGGCAGACACAGACGAGGAGCGGGAGAACATCGAAAGGCTCTCCGTTCATATGCACTTCCTCGGCCTCTCTGCCGTTTATGAAAGCAGATACGTTAACGGCACAGAGGAGCAGAGAGAGGCGTATGCCGACAAATGGCAGTGGCTTTACAACTATATAGATTCCAATTCCATGACAGTATCCAACACCCAGAGGGGTATTGACAGCCCCTTCACCCTTGAAAAGAGTCCCATGGTCGTTATATACGGCGAGGACGTGGGCGACGGCGAAAGATAATTAAAATTATTTATATACACGAAAGGAAAACAAAACTATGATGAAAATCGGAACACATTACGCTTACTGGAACAATATGTGGGCGGCTGACTACATCGCACTCTGCCACAGAGCTAAGAAGTGCGGTCTCGACGTTCTTGAGGTAGGCGCCGGCGATCTCGTTAACATGAGCGATGCACAGCTTGAGGAGCTTCGCACAACAGCTAAGGATCTCGGCCTTGAGATCAGCGCAAACCTTGGCCCTCCCAAGGATAAGGACATCTGCTCAGCAGATCCTGCTATCCACGAGGCAGGCGTTAAATTCCTTTGCGATATTCTTGACCAGATGGTCAAGATCGACTGCAAGATCCTCATCGGTGCTTGCTACAACCACTGGCCCTATGATTTCGTTGACCTCGATAAGGAGGCACTCCTTGACCGTGCCGTTGCAGGCATGAAGATTGTTGGTGACCACGCTGACAAGCTCGGTCTCACCATAGCTCTCGAGATCCTCAACAGATTCGAGTCCTGCATGATCAACACTCTTGACGAGGGTATCGCATTCTGCGAAAGAGTAGGCAAGAAGTCCGTTAAGCTCCTTCTCGACACCTTCCATATGAACATCGAAGAGGTTGACGATATTCCCACAACTCTCTGCCGTGCAGGCGATTGGGTAGCTCATGTTCACGTTGGCGAGGCTAACCGTATGCTCCCCGGCACAGGCCATATGCCTTGGGCTGAGATCGGACAGGCTCTCCGTGATATCGGCTACGACGCAAAGGTAGTTATGGAGCCCTTCCTTCTCACAGGCGGCGAGTCAGGCCCTGCTATCAAGGTATGGCGTGACCTTTCCGGCAATGCAGACGCTGAGAAGATGGACGAGATGATGACTGCATCCGTTTCCTTCCTCAGAGCTCACCTTAACGGCTAAAGCGCTTCGCGCTTATCGAAAAACCTTCGGTTTGATATCATTATACAAATCAACACTCAGAAAAGGAGATTACACCAATGGCTGAAATTATGACAATGGGCGAGATCATCGTCGAGATCATGCGCGGCGAGGTTGACAGCCCCCTGGATCGTGCAGGCATCTTCAAGGGCCCTTATCCCTCCGGTGCTCCCGCTATATTTATTGACACAGTTGCCCGTCTCGGTCACAAGGCTGCTATCGTTGGCGGCGTTGGCGACGATGACTTCGGCAAGTGTCTTCTCGACAGACTTGAGGGCGACGGCGTTGACTGCTCCTCCGTGATCAAGAACGACCGCATCTCCACAGGCTGCGCATTCGTTACATATTTCGCAAACGGCGACCGCAAGTTTATTTTCCACATAGGCAACACTCCCGCAGTTCTTGCTCCCTCCCCCTCCGAGGACAAGCTTGAGGGCCTCAAGTTCTTCCATATCATGGGCTGCTCCATGATGGCAGAGCTTTCCTTCGGCCGCAGGATAGTTGAGACAATGAAGGCTGCTAAGGCTAAGGGAGCAAAGGTATCCTTTGACCCCAACATCCGCCCCGAGCTTATGAAGGACCCCGAGTGCATGGATCTTGTTAACGACGTTCTCGACAACACCAGCGTATTTATGCCCGGCAAGAGCGAGCTTCGTATGCTCTCCGGCAAGGAGGACATAGAGGAAGCAGTTCAGGAGCTCTTCAAATCAAAGCCTCTCCTTGAGCTTATCGTTCTCAAGAACGGCAAGAAGGGCTGCATCATCTACTCCAGAGACGAGCGTATCGAATTCGGCGTTTACGCTATTGAGCCCGTTGATGCGACAGGTGCAGGCGACAGCTTTGACGGCGCGTTCCTCTGCGGACTTCTCGAGGGCAAGAGCCTTCTTGATGCGGCAAAGCTTGCGACAGCGGCAGCTTCACTCAACACAGGTGCCTTCGGACCTATGGAAGGTAAGATCTCCCCTGAAAACTGTCAGAAGCTTATTGATGACAATATAATGGAATAATTGTCGTGCCCCTGCTTCGCTTTCAAAAATCAAAATACTACAATTACGAGGTGCAGACCAATGTATGTAACAAGTAAAGAAATGATCTACGCTGCTCGCAAGGGCGGCTATGCAGTTCCTGCATTCAACGCAGAAAACCTTGAGATGGTACAGGCTATCGTTGCGGCGGCTGAAAAGATGAACTCCCCCGTTATGATCCAGACAACCCCCTCCACAGTTAAGTATCTCACTCTTCGCCAGGCAGTTGCTATGGTTAAGGCTGAGGGCGAGGCTGCAAGCGTTCCCGTAGCGCTTCACCTTGACCACTGCGAGAGCTATGAGGACGTTATGGCTGCAGTTGATGCAGGCTATACCTCCGTTATGATCGATGGCTCTAAGCTCCCCTATGAGGAGAACATCGCAGTTACAAAGAAGGTAGTTGAGGATGCTCACGCTAAGGGCGTTACCGTTGAGGCTGAGCTTGGCACCGTTGGCGGTAAGGAAGACGGCCACTCTGCAGACATCGCTTACACCGATCCTGACGAGGCTCTCGACTTCTTCTCCAGAACAGGCGTTGATATTTTCGCTGTTGCTATCGGTACAGCTCACGGCTTCTACAAGGGCGAGCCCAAGCTCAACTTCGATCTTCTCGGCAAGCTTGCTGAGACTATCGAAGCACCCCTGGTTCTCCACGGCGGTTCCGGTGTTCCCGATGAGATGATCAGAAAGACCATCGAAATGGGCATCAACAAGGTAAACTTTGCAACAGAGCTTCGTGCAGCTATGACTGCAGCAGTTCGTGAGGCGCTTACAGACGAGGGCATCATCGACCCCAAGAAGTTCATGGGCAAGGGACGTCAGGCTGTTATCGACCTCTGCTGCCACAAGATCAAGCTTTGCGGCTCTGACGGCAAGGCTTAAGAATCAAGCTCTGCCTGACCACAAAAGCAAATTCAATAAGACACACTAAAAGATCCTCCTGTGACGATGTCACAGGAGGATCTTTCTATGCTCGGGAAAATGCAAATAAAAAGTCAGGCTTTGCTCAGCTTTCTTTCCAACGCATCGAAGGCGGCACTCATCGCCTCCTCCTTTGAAGAAAAAGAGTCGGCGCAAAACACGTTATCCAGAGAATACTTCCATTTTCTGCTTTTTTCGCTTTGATACAGAACTATGAGCGTATCCTTTATCTTCAGATATATATTATTGTTTTTCGATCTTTTCCACTCGCGGCTCATAAAGCTTTCGCGGCGGGATTCCCGATTTTTGAAGGATGCTTCTCTGTGCTTTGCTCCCTCCACGTCTCCCTCCAGCCTGCCTGCACAGATGCAGCCCACGTCAATGCTCTCCTCAGTGGGGTGTGTCATATGGTGGACGTAGCGTATGTTCTGACGTTTACAGATTTGGCAAAGCCCCATCGGTGCGCCAAGGTCTGATACTCCCGTACACCGCCAATCGCTTTTTTGTGAGGATCCTTCGTTATTGATCCTTCTCGGCATCACCTCTTTTACAGTCACAAGCTCCTTTTTTTTGATGATACCCTCATAGAGCATTCTTTTTGGCAGGGTTTCATCGGCATCCTCTAATTTTACTAAAACAGGATGAGGATCACGTTCAACCTCATTTTCCGCCACCCTTTCCTCCTTCTCCTCTTCCAAAGGCGGGGAAACTGAAGGCAGGTAATGCTCCTTTTTGAAATAATCACAGCTCAGTACACGGTCGCTTTTGAGCTTTTCAAACCGAATACGATATTTATTATTAAGCACCTCCGTTATGATACCGTCGCCAAAGACGTGGTGGGTCACCTTATCCCCCACCGCCGCAGATTCAGATTCGGCACTTTCGGGCTCGCTTGTTACACCATTGCTTTTCACATATCTGTTTGCCTCTGCCTGCAGCTCCTTCGATATGGTACCGACTCTGATATAGTTCTCCTCTCCGATCTCCCATAGAAACCGAGAGGGGAGCTTTTTGCTGCCGCTTTGGATATGACCCTCGCTGTCAAAGAGGTAAAGCCTCCGCTCTGCACGGGTTATGGCAACGTAGCAAAGCCGCCGTTCCTCCTCAAGCCCCATCTCCCTTCGCTCCTCGATGGTTTTTGACGAGGGGAATATACCCTCGGAAAAGCCGATAACGAATACCGTGGGGAATTCCAGTCCCTTTGAGGCGTGGATGGTCATCAGCTTAACCTTCTCCGCACTCTCCTCGCCGTCATCCTCGCTTTGCAGGGCAATATGGTTGAGAAACTCCTTCAGGGTAATGCTCTCTCCCAAATTCGCCTCATATTCGGTGGCTATCCGTTTAAATTTGGAAAGGTTTTCAAACCGCTCCATGTCACCAAGCTCTCTGATATATTTTTCATATCCGCTGAGGGCGCAGACCCGCTCAACCGTTTCGGAAACGGGGTGGGTGAACGCTTCCCTTCTGAGCTCGTCTATCATATCAACAAAATCTGCGGCACCGCTGTTTTTGAAAGCACCGGATTCAACATTGGCCTTCAGTGTTTCGAAAAGAGACTCTCCCATCTGCATTGCCTGCAAAGCCTGAAGCTTTACTCTTCCGAAGCGGCGGCGAGGCTTATTGACTATTCTTTTGAAGGAGATATCGTCGTCAAAGGCAATGAGCCTCAGATATGCCACCACATCCTGCACCTCCATGCGGTGGTAGAATTTCACGCCTCCGAATATCTCGTAGGGTATGCCGCACTCGGTGAATTTCTTCTCCACAATACGTGAAAGAAAGCCGGAGCGGTACATTACCGCAAAATCGGAATATGAGCAACCCTCACGGCGGCGCAGATCAAGGATGATATCGACTATCTTCTCCGCCTCGGCAAATTCGTGCTTCATGTGATAATGAAAAACGTCTGCCCCGGGGCCGCTTTTCGTATAGAGGTCCTTTTTCAATCGGTACACGTTTTTCTCGATCAGGGTGTTTGCACATTTCAGTATTTCGGGCGTGGAGCGGTAATTTCTGTTCAGAAATACAGTTTCGCAGGGTGTGTGGGTCTTATCAAAATCAACAAGGAGGCGCACGTCCGAGCCTCGCCACTCGTATATGTTCTGGTCCGGGTCTCCAACTATCATAAGATTCTTATGCTTCGCGGAAAGAAGATCGATAAGCTCCATTTCAGTACCTGAGCTGTCCTGAAACTCGTCTACCTGAATATAATTGAGTCTGTCCTGCCATTTTTCAAGAACATCGGGACATCGGCGCAAAACGTCCAGAGTAAAAAACATCAGATCGTCAAAATCCATAGCAAACACCTGCTTTTGGCGCTGAAGATATTCCTCTATTATCTGGTCGTCCTGAGTTGATACTCTATCCATTATTTGGCACTTATCCGATGAGCACATTCTCTCTACGTACCCGCGGTCTCGATATTTGTATGCCCCGATCTGCCCTGCCATCTTCTCAAAGCTTCCGTGGTCAAGCTTTAATTCGAACTTCTGGTAAACGTCCCCGAGAATTGCCTTCTGACTGGTTGTGTCAATTATTTGAAACTCCTTCGGATAGAATATCTTTTCAACATCCTCCCGAAGAACTCTCACGCAAAAGCCGTGATAGGTGCATATGAGGGACGTATCGTATTCTCCGCCGATGATCCCACGAATGCGGCGCTTCATCTCCCCGGATGCCTTATTGGTGAAGGTGACACAAAGAATATTTGCGGCATCAATGCCGTATTCCTTCACAAGATAGGCATAGCGAGAAACAATAAGCTTTGTTTTTCCGCTTCCCGCTCCTGCAATCACCCGCAAATAACCCTCAGTATGCTCTACAGCCTCAAGCTGCTTCTCGTTCAAGCCTTGAAGATACTCCATTTCGTTCCCTCCTTATCTGTCTCATTTGTATGATAGCACAGCATCTGTCCCATAAAACGGACATTGCATTAAATAACTCCCGCCGACAGATCGGAGTTTGAAGGGGGAGGATACGGTCGCTTTTTAGTGCGAAAATACAGTTTGCAGTAATCTAACTTGATCCTTTTCGCACCACGCTTCGCAAAGCG
>JAFXFQ010000113.1 GCA_017520365.1 Clostridia bacterium | reverse complement strand
TAAAACGTGCGACGTCTGCCCTCTTGAGCTTGATAAGGTTGCTACGAAGGGAGACGTTATCGCAGGAAAGGTCAATGCGCTGTCGGACGGATACTTTAACCTGAGCGTTCCTTATGATAAAGGCTTCAAGCTATACGTTGACGGTGAGAGAACTGACTTTGAAATGACAGACACCGCATTTGTTGGCTTTAAGATGGAAAAAGGCGAGCATGACATAAGTATCGTTTATGCTGCACCGGGTGCCAATATTTCAAAGATCGTATCGTTTACAGCATTACTCGGATTTGTTATCCTTGTTTGCCTTGAAACCAAGGGCTACAAGGAACCCGACAAAAAATGAAATAACACAAAAAAGATCTGCAATTGAATTGCAGATCTTTTTTTGATCATAAAAGTATGCATATCAGACCGTTTGAGCTTTCATTGACGATTCTGGAGAGTGTATCGGATATTTTTTCCTTAGACTGATCTGACAGGTGCCGTATCTTTGTGTTAAGTCCATCGTTAACAAGCTCATAAAGACTTTTTCCGAAGATATTTGATTCCCAAAGCCTTGCAGGATCCTCGCTGTATTCAGTTATAAGCCTTTGTATTATTTCCTCTGCCTGCTCCTGTGTTCCCACTATAGGATTGATCTCCGTCTCGATCTCTGCTCTTATCATATGAATGCTTTCGGCTTTAGCGCAGAGCTTTACCCCATATGATCCTGAATTCTTTATTACCTCAGGCTCTGAAAGCTCAAGGTCCTCCATTTTCGGCATTACGATACCATATCCTATACTCTCAAGCTTATCGATCGCTTCACGATATTTATCAAGCTCTCGCCTTGCATCTGCAAGATCGCAGAGTACCTTTATAAGCTCGCTCTGACCGCTAATGGTAAGTCCTGTTATGTCGCAAATAACGCTGTAATACAGAGCTTGTGGCAAATCAACGCAAACTCTTACCTTGCCCGTTGAAAGGTCTGTTGATTTAACATATGCTGAGCATTCACGTTCCTTGTCACCGACTGCAAAGCTTGATTTTAACAGCGCATCAAGTCCCTCTGAAAAAGCTTTAACATCGCTAAGGGTCCTGACAACCCCTGCCATCTCCTTAATGCATGAATTTAATGTTGTAATAACATTGTGAGTTTCGGGAATTGCAGATGTCCATAGTGGCAAGTCAACGTCAATTTCTGTAACGGGAAACTCATATAAAAGCAGTTCAAAAATGCTTTCAATATCTGTCATATCAAGCTTTTGGCAGTTAAGAAGCGCAACCGGACATGAGTATTCCTTCTCAAGCTTCAGTGCTATATCTTCTGCCTCCTGTGAATCGGGTACTGCTGAATTCAGTATTGTAACAAACGGCTTTCCGATAGATTTCATTTCTTTAATTATCCGTTTTTCTGCCTCTACGTAGCTTTCTCGCGGTATTTCTCCAAAGCTTCCGTCACAGGTTATGACCATTCCCAGCGTTGAATGCTCACGCATTACTTTTTGTGTTCCCTGCTCTGCCGCCTCTTCGAATGGTATAGGCTCATTTGACCACGGTGTTTTGACCATTCTCATTTCACCGTTTTCGGTCATCCCTAGAGCATCGGGTATAAGATAGCCCACACAATCTATCATTCTCATTCTTGCTGTAGCAGTATCACCAAAGGATATTTCAACAGCTTCATCAGGTATGAATTTGGGCTCTGCTGTCATAACAGTCTTCCCGTCGGCACTTTGCGGCAGCTCGTCTCGCGCCTTCTTTTTGTCATAATCTCCCTTGATATTGGGAATAATGGCAGTTTCCATAAATCGGTTGATAAAGGTGGATTTACCGCATCGCACAGGTCCCACAACACCTATGTATATGTCCCCACCTGTTCGCTTTGATATATCCTTATATATTCTCCTTGCTTCCATACAGATATCTCTCCTTGTTCGTTTTTCTATAGGTCATAACATCTATATTCAGAAGCTATAAAAATATGCAAAAAAAGAGACAGGTAATACCTGTCTCTTTTCAGCTTGTCGATAAAGATATCGACAAGCTGGCTCAGGCTGTCGAGAAGGATGCAGATTTCGTCATTTCAAGGCCGTCGGCGTACAAAGGTACGACAGGACTTGAAAGGGCGAAAAGCTTGAAATCCCCTGATAATCAGGGGATTTCTTTAATATGACTTTGATTTTTTGTTGAATTACCTTTTACGGTTAAAGCTAAAACTTGGCTGTCTTTGTTTTGATACTTTTGCGCTCTGCGCCTTTTTCGACAGCCTGAAAAGAGACAGGTGATACCTGTCTCTTTTAGATCGGATTAAATTATTCTTCGGGATCTGGCTCCTCAGGAGCTTCTGTCTCGCCGATGTCAACCTTTCCGGTCTCATCGTCACCCTCATCTGTTACGCTCTCCTCAGGTGTACCCTGGATATCCTGCTGACCGGATGTCCATGTGAAAACGATAACGTCATCAGTGTAGATACGAGTGATGCTCTGACGACCGTCGCTGGATTCCTGATCGTTGATGGTGCAACGCCAGTAATCATAGTAGCCTACGCCGTCCTCATAACGTGTTGCTTCCTTGTAGCCGAGTGCACCGATAATGGAGCCGCCGTCCTTAGAAAGCTCGAATTCCTTCTGGAACTTCTTAAATGCTACTTCAACTGCAGAAAGAACTGTAGGAGCCTTGATGGTCTTACCTGTAGTGGGATCACGAAGCTCAACTGTGCCGGAGATGGAGTCGATCTTGTGAGCAAGCTTATCCTCATATACCTGGTAGCCGTTTTCATCAAGCTCGGGAATTGTGTTGCCTTCCTCGTCGGTTGTCATCTTGGGAACGCGGAAAATAACAGTTACGTTGGATGCAGTCTTGGTCTCTACTCCGCAAGCTGCGAAGAGAGGAAGAACAGCGATAACCGCAAGAACAAGTGCAATGATCTTAATTCTGTTCATAGGTGTATACCTCCAAAAAATTTACTGAAATCATTATATATTATTATTTCCCGATTGTCAAGTGTGACTATGAAATTATAGCAAAGTCAGATACAAACCGCGAGTGATATAAGCTGAAAAATACTTACAGCTTGCAAAAGCACAAAAATAAATGAACATATCGAAACGTATTTACTTTTTACTCTTGTTGCGATTATTGCCAAAAGCGTTATAACTGATGAAACGGCGGCAAACGTTACAGCGAGAACGATGCTTACTCCGCCGAATATAAGCTTATATTCAAGCAACAGAAGCATTGTTGACAACAGTGCGAAGACTACGCCTCTGGAACTTTCTTTACAAGCTGAATGAGAGTACAGTGTGAACGTCAGCACGATACCCGAAAGTAATATGCGGCAAAAGTATAAGAGAGTATACGCAAATGGGCCGGGAAAAGCACCTCTTCCCTGCAGGACGTTGTATACGATATGTGTTCCGCCCGTAGCAAGCCTTATTACAACTGCGGCAGCGAACAGAAGTAGCGTTACGGTAAAATACCCTCTTGGAATGCATAGAAGTCTGTTTTTCAAAGCATATAATTTGGCTCTGATTCTTTTGACCATAAAAAATCACCTCACAGATAGCTATGAGGTGATCTTTTGAATTATTCGTTATGAAAGGTGATCGGGGCAGGCACAGTTGAACTGTTCCACTTTGCTGCCGGTTCGTCCGACAACCGTTCCCTCCGGTAAGGTGTAATAATAATATGCAAATCCCCTGTAGGTGGGATACTTTGTGACAGCACCCATACTTCTGTATGTGAACTCAGCATCCGTAATGTTTACCTGACAAACAAAATTTCTGCCTTCGTTTCTGACCAAAGCAACATCAGTGATGTTGGCAGCCGGACAATTAGGTGTCGCGATAGCCTTTGTAACGTTATCGTAATTTACGAGAACGTGAACGTCGCAGGGGGCCGCCGGTGCACTGTCTGCCGTGAAAAATCCCGTTTCCGTTCGTCCGCCGCGAGGGTCATGAGAGCAAGTCTCACAAGGAAGCATTCCTGAGTCCTTACAATACGTGACCTCCACAAGGTTTTGTGAAAAATCAAACTTCTTTATAGGCTCGCCTGTAAGTGCGGCCTTAGCCTCGATCTTATCCTGGATCTTTTCCATTACCTTTTCCCAAACTACGATGGCAGGGCTTTTGCCAAAGTTTGAAAGTGACTGGTTTTGATCATATCCAAACCAACAGCCTGTGACGTAATAAGGTGTATATGCAACGAAGGTACGGTCAAAGTCCTTAGTTGTTGTACCGGTCTTTCCGGCGATGTCCACTCTTTGGAGAAGATTGATCTGACCTGCAGCAGTACCGCCCGCTCCGGGTGCAATAACGTTCTGCATCATTTTAGTCATGATATCTGCAGACTCGGGGCTGATTGCCATTTCATATTCAGGCTCATTCTTGAGAATGACGTTGCCCTCGCTGTCGAGAACCTCATACCAAAGCCTTGATTTACAGAACATACCGTCATTCTGGAAGATGCCGTATGCCGCGGTGAGCTCCCAAAGAGTGATACCGTAGCTGAACTGTCCAAGTGCAAGAGGTGCGGGTCCGATATCGGATACAATCTCGCCGCTTGGTAACGTACGAGACTCTATGAGACTGTGCATATCAAGGGTATTTTTGAGAAAATCAAAGGTATATTCTACACCTACGTCGTTAAGGATCTTTACTGCACAGGTGTTGACAGATCTTTTAAGTGCATCCTGAACCGTAGTAAGGCCGTGATAAACGTCAGGAAGGTTATGAGGCCATAATTTACCGTCAGTCGATGTGGTAACGGGACAATCGTCATATACGCTGCCCATGGTGGCAATACCCGTATCAATGGCAGGTGCATATACGGACAAGGGCTTGATACTTGATCCGCAGGGACGCTTGGCCTGTGTTGCACGATTCAGTATTCGGCTCTGGGTCTTTTCGCCTCTGCCTCCCGCAAGTCCCACAACGTCTCCCGTGTAAGGATCAATTATAACCATTGCGGATTCGGGCTGAATGCCGTCTGTGGCGTAGGGGAAGTACCCGTCATCCTTTTTATCGTTGAAATATACCTCATCGATACACTGCTGTATCTCAGGATCCATACAGGTATATATCTGCAGACCGCCCGTATAGATCATAAGGCTGGCAACGTATTCGGTATATCCGTACTCCTCCATAAGAGCCTTCTGAACATCTTCTATTACGGCATCAGTATACCAGGTATTAACGCGCTCGGGCTTTTCGACAACCTCAGTCTCCTCATCCTTATTTATGCCTGCAAGTACGAGCTCGGTATCCCAAGCCTCATCGAAGGTTTTATCGCTGATCTTACCCTCACGGTTCATTGTATAAAGAACGGTTCTGCGACGTGCACGGTTTCCGTTTTCTTCCATTTCGCCGTCTTCATTGACCTTATATACGATGTCGTGATAAACAGGCTCATACTGTGAGGGGTTTTTAACGATACCTGCAAGAGCTGCACACTCAACAAGGCTCAGCTCGGAAACGTCCTTATCAAAATAAGTGTTAGCCGCTGCCTGAACACCATAGCAGTTATTACCGAGAAACACGATATTGAGATACATCTCAAGAATATCCTCTTTACTCATTTCCTTTTCAAGATGAAGAGCACGGAAAATTTCCTGTATCTTCCTTTGAACCGTGGTTTCGTTATCACCGGTCAGGTTTTTAATAAGCTGCTGAGTGATAGTTGAGCCGCCGAAATCACCTGCTCCGAAGAAATAGGTGAGGACAGCGTTACCTGTTCTCAGCCAGTCAACTCCGTTATGGGAGAAGAATCTGTGGTCCTCTACGCATACAAATGCATCTATGAGCTCCTTCGGCATTTTTTCATAGGTGACCCAGATGCTGTTGTCAGTACTGTAAAGGCGCTGGTCAACTATTTCAACAGGAGTTCCGTCTTCGTTTATACGTGCCTCCTCGTTTTCGTACTCCATATAATACAAGCGAGTTGTACTGTCAGAGCTGGCGGAAACGAAAAGTGATGCATCTATCTCGGGATCAATGTAGTTACCAAGATAGATACAGAAAACAGTACCCACTATTATTCCGCAGGTGGTGCCGATGAGCAAAACTGTAAGTATCACATTCATCAGATAGGAAAGGATCCGCAAGGTGACCTTTCCGATTACTCTGAACACACCGAGTACAGCCTTTGCTTTACTTTTCGGTACAGTTCCCTCCTGCTTGATCTCGTTATTGTTTTTGATATCGGACATAGCTTCCTCCGTATCTTTTTATAGATTGATTCTACACAAATATTATTAACTCTGTGTTAACTGACGGTAAGATTATTTTATAACGACGCAGTCATCACCGAGGATATCACGAAGCTCACCAACGGTGAATTCGTCCACTCTGGCACCTGCACCCTTCAGCGCAGAGGCTTTTTTTGTTGAGCTGTCGTAAAGCACAACGGGCACGCTGCCGCCGAATATAGAAAGAAATGCATTGATTCTTCTAAATTCAAGGCAATCCATTGAGGGGAGCTTGAGATACAGCTTTAGCTCGTTGATGTTCTTCTTCACTATTCTGGGAGCCTTTGACGGCGGAAAAGTTAAGGAAGAGCCGTTTTTTGCAAGAAATGCGCCGTCGTTCATCAAAATTTTGGGATCCTCGTCATCCTTTACGGAAATTTTGCCCGTTATACACACGGCACTGTTGACTGTAAGGAGATGTCCATACTCCGAAAGTACCTTCGGAAATACAACAGCCTCAATAGTTCCGCTTTTATCCTCAAGTGTGACAAAGGCCATATGATCGCCGTTTCTCGTGGTCTTATTTATTCGCTGAGTAACCATTGAACAAATGCAGACGGTCTGGTTCTCTTTATACTTACCTTGTCCGTCCTCCTGGAAGGAGCGGATTATTGCTCCAACAGAATCAGGTGAAAGATGATCGATGTTTTCCTTGTAGTCATCAAGCAGATGACCGGAAAGGAACATACCCGATACTTCTTTTTCCATTTTCAGCTTTTCTGCGTTTGTGAATTCCTTTACATCTGGAAACTCCGTTTTCAGCACGCTGAGCTCATCCTCCGGAATTGCTGAAAAGAAATCAAGCTGTCCATCGAGCTGCTGACTTCCGGAACGGTCAAGAAGTGTTTCGTATACAGCAAGCATCTGACTTCTGTAGATTCCGAAGCAGTCAAGAGCACCCGCTTTTATGAATGTCTCAAGCTGTCTTTTGTTAAGTCCCAACTTTTCTGCTCTTGAAATGAAATCATCGAAGTCAGAAAACAGGCCTCCCTGCTCTCTTTCGAGAACTATCTGTTCAATAAAGGCAACACCAACGTTTTTCAAAGCGGCAAGTCCGAAGCGGATAGATCCGTTTTCCGCTCTGAAATCAGCTCTGCTCTTATTAATATCGGGTGGCAACACCGTTATTCCCTTTTTATTGCAATCGGCAAGGTATTCGCTGATCTTATCGGGACTTTGCAGGACCGAGGTTATAAGTGCGCAGTTATATTCGAGCCTGTAATGGGTCTTCAGATAAGCCGTTCTGTAGGAGGTGACGGCATATGCTGCCGCATGGCTCTTATTGAATGCATAATTTGCAAAATCGGCAATATCGTCAAAGAGCTTTTCTGCATCCTCTTTAGTCAGGCCTCTTTCGGTTGCACCGGAAATGAAGGCATCCTTTTCCCTCATCAGCTCATCTGCGTGCTTTTTTGAAATAGCTCTTCTTACTATATCAGCGTGACCGAGAGAGTATCCTGCAACGCTTTGGAATATCTGCATTACCTGCTCCTGGTAGACGATACAGCCGTAGGTGGGCTCAAGTATCGGTTTCAGTAGAGGAGACGCATATTCGCCTTTTTTGCCCGAGTGTCTTGCTTCGATATATTTGGGTATGGAGCTCATAGGGCCCGGACGGTACAGCGCTATCGCCGCTATGATATCCTCAAGGGATTCGGGCTTCAGCTGCTGAAGCATCTGCTTCATGCCGCCTGACTCAAGCTGAAAGACACCGTCTGTGGAACCACGGGAGATAAGCTGATATGTCTCCTTATCGTCAAACCTCACTTTTGAAAGAGAGAATGAGGGATTTTTTTCCTTTATCTGCTTTTCGCAGGCATCTATTATTGTCAGGTAGCGAAGAGCAAGAAAATCGAACTTCAGAAGTCCCAGCTCTGCCACCGTGTTCATATCAAATTGAGTAACGGTTATACCGTTGTTTTTTGCAAGGGGAACGTGGTCAGTTAACGGAAGCTCTGTAATCACCACACCTGCCGCGTGAGTTGATGCGTGTCTGGGCATTCCCTCAAGGGCACGGCTGAGGTCGATAAGCTTACGTGTGTCATGAGATGAAATATAAAGCTCGTGAAGCTCCTTCGTTTTCAAAGCATCATCAAGTGTTATATTAAGCTCCCGCGGTATCAGCTTTGCAACAGCGTCAACGTCGTTATACGACATCCCGAGCGCTCTGCCAACGTCTCGTACCACCGCACGTGCTGCCATTGTACCGAAGGTGATTATCTGGGCAGTATGATCTTCTCCGTACTTATTACGTACGTAGTCTATAGCCTCATCTCTTCTGTCATAGCAAAAGTCTATATCAAAATCAGGCATACTGACTCGCTCCGGGTTCAGAAAACGCTCAAAAAGCAGGTCGAATGCAAGGGGATCGATATCTGTAATACCAATGAGGTAGGCAACAAGGCTTCCCGCGCCGCTTCCTCTGCCCGGACCGACGGGAATGCCCTTGGACTTTGAGTAGTGGACAAAATCCCAGACTATCAAAAAATACTGGCTGTAGCCCATTTTTGCAATGACTGAAAGCTCATATTCTATTCTCTCCATATACCTTTCCCGAGGTATACGGCTGTAATCCATGTATCCTGAAACTTCCTTTGATTCAAGGCCATCCAACGCAGTCTTCTTAAGATATTCCTCGGGAGATACTCCGCCCGGGCACTTATACGAGGGCAGATACGTGTGACCGAATGAAAAATCGAAGTTACACTTTTGGGCAATAATTACAGAGTTTTCGATTGCCTCAGGATGGTTCGAAAACAGAAGAGACATTTCATCCGTTGACTTGTAATAGAACTCATCTGTCTCAAATCCTATGGGTCTGCCGTCATTTATACAGCTTCCTGTCTGGATGCACATCAGGATTGCCTGTGCTTCGCTGTCCTCTTTTTTCAGATAATGAACGTCATTTGTTGCAACGGTCTGTATGTCCAGCTCCTCGGCCATTCTGAAAATAGCTTCGTTAACAGTTTTCTGCTCCTCGATTCCGTGATCCTGCACTTCAAGATAAAAATCATCTCCGAAAAGCTTTTTCATTGTTACAGCATACTTTTCGGCTGACTCATAGTCGCCTGCAGTTATTCTTTTTGGAATATAGCCCCCAAGGCAGGCGGAAAGTGCTATGAGGCCCTCACTGTGGGCAGAAAGCAGCTCCATATCTATTCTCGGCTTTGAATAGAAGCCGTGAATAAATGCTTCTGATACCATATAGATCAGGTTTTTATAGCCAACCTCGTTTTTACACAGAAGAACAAGGTGGCAGGAGTGACCGTCCTCTGTCTGGTTTCTGTCGTAGAGGGATCCGTTGGCAACGTAGACCTCGCATCCTATGATAGGCTTGATTCCTTCTTTGATGCAGGCCTTATAAAACGCAACTGCACCATACATTACACCGTGGTCTGTCAAGGCGCAGGATGTATGTCCGTTTGCCTTGGCTATCTTGGGAATATCGGAGATGCGGC
Organism: Clostridia bacterium; assembly: GCA_017520365.1. Classification (GTDB taxonomy): domain Bacteria; phylum Bacillota; class Clostridia; order Oscillospirales; family CAG-272; genus Avispirillum. Next base: position 5,200 of record JAFXFQ010000113.1, on the reverse strand, counting down.
AGGCGCCGTCCAGCAAGCTGTATTCGCTATGAAGGTGTAAATGTACAAAATCTGCCATGCCCGCACTCCTTTCCGTTATTCCTTATGGTTTATTTCTTCGTAGAAGTCAACGATCTTATCCAGCCTGTGCTTTACCCCGGATTTTGAAATGGGGGGATTATGCAAAAGCCCGAGATCTGTCATTGACGCTTGGGTATTCTCGTATCTCAGCCGTGCAGTTTCACGGAGGTCATTGGGAAGTCGGATAATAGTTCCCTTCTCCATCATCTCGCCTATCAGCTCGACATGCCTGCCTGCGGCCTTGAGTGTTTTCTTAATGTTTGCCATATCGCAGTTCATCTGTCTGTTGGCATCTCCTCGCATTTCTCTTATGATCTTGGAATTCATCAGATCAAATGCTAGGCGGTTTGCGCCGATAACTGCGAAAAAATCTTCTATTTGCGTGCTGTCCTTGATATACAAAAGAAATCTGTTCTTTCTTTTGGTGCGTTTCATAGGCAGTCCGTTATCCTCAAGAATGCCCATTGCACAATCTCTTTCCACCTCAGTTTTGAACGAAAGCTCCAGATGATAAGCCTTTTCGGGATTTGTTACGTTACCTGAGCTAATAAAAAGTCCCTTCAAAAAATGTGGAAAGCAGGATGCACATTTAAAATGCTGACTTGATGCAATAAGAACGTTGATTCTTTCTTCGCTGTCATCTATGGAATTGAGAGACAGCATATCCGTAAGAATACGGTTGCAGCATTTCTTTCTTTTTTCCGTGACCTCCAAAAGCGCTTCTTTGGCGGCCTTTGCATACGATCCCGTCATTTTACAAAAATAATCTCGCACTCAAGATCAACGCCGTACGCTTCTTTGACACGGGCTTTGATATGATCGATAAGATCTGTAACATCCTTGGCGGTGGCACCGCCTGAATTTATGATAAATCCTGCGTGCTTTTCGGAAACGCGAGCACCTCCGACTGTATAGCCCTTAAGGCCCAGCTCCTCCACCATTTGACCTACAAAATGCCCTTCGGGACGCTTAAAGACACTTCCTGCTGATGGGTATTCAAGGGGCTGCTTATCACGTCTGCGGCCCATAAAATCGTCCATTTTTGCTTTGATCTCATTTTTGTCGCCGGGAGTGAGAGTGAACTCAGCGGAAAGGATAACCTTTTCGGGAGCTGTTTTATATATGCTTTTTCTGTATCCGAATTCATGTGCATCGCCTTCTGTGCGGATAATGCGACCGCTGACAGGATCAAAAGCGGTACTGACTGCGAGACAATCGGAGACCTTGCCGCCGTATGCGCCTGCGTTCATGAACACAGCACCGCCTACAGCACCGGGAATTCCGTATGCAAATTCAAGTCCGGAAAGACCTGCATCCCTTGCAACTGCCGCAATGTGAGTAAATGATGCTCCGCACTGTGCAGTTAAAGTATTACCGCTGACAGCTACGTCACAAAGTGCCTCTGTAGATATGACCACGCCCCTGTATCCCTCATCTGCAAAGAGAACGTTACTTCCCTTTCCGAGAATATATGTGCGAAGGCCGCACTCACGTGCTGCAGAATAAACTTCCTTCAGTTCGTCAATGCTTTCGGGAACTGCAAACACATCACAGGGTCCGCCTATACGGAAGGACGTATGACGGCACATAGGCTCATCTTTATAATATTTAATATCAGCATCCTTAAGGAGCTCAATAAAATTCTTATACATATACCGACCTTTCTGCTTAATCCAAAATAGAATACAGGTCTTGTAACCTTTCGATACGGTAAGTGGGCAACGGATTGCTTTCGCTTGATATCCAAACAGAATCAAGTCCTGAATCGCAGGCGCCCTTTATATCTGACGTCAAAGAATCCCCTATTACAAGATATTTTTTCTTATCGGCATCTCCGATATACTCAAGAACCTTTTCAAAAAATATGGGTGAAGGCTTTGCCCATCCCAGCTCCTGCGAAACAAATGAATGCTTAATATAATTCCCGAGAGGCGTCAATGAAATTCTTGACCGTTGAACCTCAGTTATACCGTTTGTTATGATATAGCAATCGTACTTTTTTGATAAGTTTTCAAGCACCTCAACTGCAAAGGGCAAAAGACAACCCTGCTGTGAAAGCTTTGAGGTGTACATATCGGCAATCTCGTTGCAATATAGCCTACCATCCAGCCCGAATTCATCAAAAAGCTTGGAAAAGCGATCGATTCTGAGGCGGTCCCTTGTTGTTTCGCCTCTTTCCAGGCGTTTCCACTCATTATCGTTGATAACGTGGTATCTTTTATGTATCTCTTCCGTAAATCCAAGGGGAGACAGGCTCATCGTTTCAAGAAGAGCCTGTTTCTCAGCAAGGTCAAAATCAAGCAGTGTATTATCTGCATCAAAAAGAAGGTATTTATACATTAAGCCTTGATAAATCTGTGGAAGGTCTTCTTACCCTTCTTGAGAATAATACCGTCTTCACCGATTTCATCAGCATTTACAGAAGCACCGAAGCCCTCAGCCTTCACGTCGCCGACAAGAACTCCACCGCCTGTGATGATACGCTTTGCTTCTGCCTTTGAAGGCGCAAGCTTTGATTTAACAAGCATATCGGAAACAAGGATCTTTCCGTCTGTAAAGTCCTCTGCTGTAAGTGTTGTTGTAGGCATATCTGCGCTCATTCCGCCGGACGCAAATACTGTCTTTGCAGTTTCAAGAGCCTTATCAGCCTCTTCCTTGCCGTGGATGATGTTTGTAACCTCCCAAGCAAGACGCTCCTTAGCCTTATTGAGCTCAGCACCCTCCATCTTTTCATATTCAGCGATCTCTGAAAGGGGCATAAATGTGAGCATCTTCATGCACTTAATAACGTCTGCATCGTCAATATTTCTCCAGTACTGGAAGAAGTCGTAGGGAGGAGTCTTCTGAGGATCAAGCCAAAGGGCGCCCTTCTCTGTCTTACCCATCTTCTTGCCCTCGCTTGTGAGAAGAAGGTTGAAGGTGAGACCGTATACCTCCTTACCCGTCTTACGGCGAACAAGCTCAACGCCGCCGATGATATTGGACCACTGGTCATCACCACCGGTCTCAAGGATACAGCCGTAATCCTGATTGAGACGGAAGAAGTCGTAAGACTGCATGATCATATAGTTGAATTCAAGGAATGTAAGACCCTTTTCCATTCTGGACTTATAGCACTCAGCAGCAAGCATACGATTTACAGTAAAGTGAGGACCTACCTCGCGAAGGAAGTCGATATAGTTGAGATCGAGGAGCCAATCTCCGTTGTTAACGAAGATAGCCTTTCCGTCTGAAGTATCGATAAACTTACCCATTTGAACCTTGAAGTTATCGATATTATGAGCGATTTCTTCCTTTGTAAGCATCTTTCTCATATCATTTTTACCTGAGGGGTCACCGACCATAGCGGTACCGCCTCCGAAAATCGCGATAGGTCTGTGTCCTGCCATCTGCATATGTGCCATGACCTTCATCTGAATGAAGTGTCCGATATGAAGGCTGTCTGCTGTAGGGTCAAAACCGATATAGAAAGTGATCTTCTGATTATCAAGCAGATCCTTGACCTTCTCAGGGTCAGTAACCTGCGCAAGCATTCCTCTGTCGATAAATTCCTGGTACAAGCTCATTGTTCTTTGTTGCGGCATCTGCCGCTCTCCTTTTTTATATGTTATATTTTTTATTTCAAATTAAGTAGCTCACGGGCGGCACTGTACTGCTTTTCAGTAACGTTTATACCGCCAATGATTCGGGCAAGCTCGCAAACGCGCTCATCGCCCTCAAGTGCTCTGACCGAGCTTTCCATTCTGCCGTCCACCTCATTCTTTTCAATGAGAAGATGGCTGTCGGCATGAGCTGCGACCTGAGCTGAATGAGTAACGCAGATAACCTGAACGTTATCGGAAAGCGCCTCAAGCTTAAGACCGATGCGCTCAGCGGTGCCGCCGGACACACCCGTGTCTATCTCGTCGAAGATAACGGTTGACTGTGCGTTTTTCTTGGTCTGTGCGCATTTCAATGCAAGCATGATTCTTGAAAGCTCACCGCCCGAGGCTATTTTATACAGGGGCTGTGCCTCTTCTCCGGGATTTGTTATAACGGTAAAATCCACGTCGTCACATCCCCTGGAGTTTAATTTATCATCTCCGTTAGCTTTTCTTACATCAGTAAAGAAGCTTACCTTTGGCATATCGAGAGCCTTCAGGGCAGACATCACCTCTTCGGCAAGTCTTGCACCCGCCACTCTTCTCTTTTCCGATATGATCTCAGCCTCCGCCATTGCTTTTTTTGCAATTACTCTGTACTCAAGTCGGAGCTCCTCCATTCTGTCCTCGCCGCCCTCAAGGTCGCGAAGCTTTCTCTTAGCCTCGTCTCGGAATGCTATGACATCCTCCAGTGTTCCGCCATACTTCTTTTTTAACCTTGAGAAAAGTGCGAGTCGACTTTCAATAACGTCAAGCTGTTTTTCGGGGTCGGAGATATCATCTGCATCAACAACGTCCTTTGCCTGCTCGGCAATATCTATGACCTCGTACTTATACTCCTCAAGCTTCAAGGCAAGCTCTTCTGCATTTTCCATGACGTCGGAAAGCTGGCGAAGGGCCTGCGCAGCTCTTTCGAGCAGATAGGAAGCACTTGCTCCCTTTTCACCCGGGGCCAATGCACGATATACAAGATTTGCATTCTTTGATACCTGCTCAATGCTTTTGATCTTTGTTCTCAGCTTTTCAAGCTTCTCCTCCTCGGAAGGATCTGCGAGCCTTGCTTTATCTATGTCTGAGATCTGATATTTCAGAATATCGGTCATCATAGACCTATCTTCAAGAGATCTTTCAAGATCGGATATCTCATTCTTCTTTGCGCAAAGCTGCGCATACAGCTCTGAATACGCAGAAACCTCCGTGTTAACATCTGCATAATCATCAAGTAGTATTATATGCTCTGCTTTATCATAGAGAGATACGGTATCATTCTGACCATGAAGAGCCAGCTGCTTAACCGCATATTCCTTCATAAGGGACAGGGATGCGCTTTTGCCATTGATCCTTGCGGTGCTTCTGCCGTCCTTTGTGAGAGTTCTTTCGATGCACAGCTCTCCGTTTTCATCAAAGCCATCCTTATCGGGCTCGCCCTCGAAAACGGCAGTAACAGATGCGACACTTTCTCCCTGACGCACAAGATCTCTTTGTCCTTTGGCACCGAG
>JAFXFQ010000002.1 GCA_017520365.1 Clostridia bacterium | reverse complement strand
GGCTTTTTGCAAAAAGCCCTCCACATAGCCTTACAACTTCAAACTACGATTTATCTGTCTGCTCTCACTACTACTCCTTTAAAGTCGGGATGAATTTTTTTGCAAATTTTCCCTTTCCGCGGCTTTTGATATAGAAATAACCGATGACGGAAAAAGCAAAGGCACCTATCATATTGACGAGAAGGTCTTTCATAGTATCGATGATACCGATGTCAAGGTATCCCTCAACACCCAGGGACGAGAGGCTGACACTGCTACCGTCGGAAAGGACAAGCAGCGTATCCCGTATTCCCTCCAATCTCACCACCTCGTTGGAGGCGGCAGGGTCAAGGCTCACGCTACCGATGGCCTGCACCACCGTATCCTTTTGCATATCTACGCCAAGCAGCATATCCATTGAAAACTCAAAAAGCTCCCACACGGCACCCACGGTCATTGAAAAGCAAAATGCCACTACTGCCATATACACGGGAGAGATCTGAAATTTGAAATGCTCGTTTCTGTTGAGGATATCAAGCAGGGCAAAGCCGATGGCAGCCGCGAGAAAGCCTGTTGTTGTATGGAGTATCGTATCCCATATTTTTATCTTTACGTAAAAGCCGGATATCTCCCCAAGTATCTCCGCTGCGTAGATAAAGAGAAAAACGATTATCTCAAGGGTCTCCGGAAATTCTATCCCGAAGTTTTTTGTGACAAATGCGGGCAAAAGAAACAGAAAGAGAGACAAGATACAGAGAAAAAAGTTCTGATAATTGCCGCTAATGAAGGATATGATCGCAACACCGATGACCGAGGCGCGGAGTATCAGATAAACGACGAAGGCGCCCTTATGTGTTCTTATCTCCTCCCGATATCTTTTCGCAAAATTCTTAAACTTTGGTTTACTTTTGTTCATCATAATTTAATTTTCCCCCAAAAACTGCGAAAACCTGCCGAAAGGCAGGTTTTCATTATTGGTAATTTTTATTCGGCGATATTGTACTTCATAGTGTAGTACTCGAAGTAGTGGTTAAACTCTTCCTCGCCTCCGGCCTTAACGCTTCTCAGGTACTCGTGAACATCGAACTCATCGTGTGCCATTTCAAGCATGCAGGCCGCAATGTTGGAGCAGTGGTCGCTGACACGCTCGAAGTCAGTGAGGATATCGGTAAGAACGAAGCCAAGCTCGATGGTGCACTCCTGCTTTCTGAGGCGCTTGATGTGGCGCTTTCTCAGAAGCTCCTTCAGGTGGTCGACTACCTGCTCAAGAGGCTCTACTGTGATAGCCTTATCAAGGTTATCGGTAACAAAGCTGTCAAGGGTGATATCAAGGATCTCTCTGATAGCTGCAGAAAGAGTTGCAAGCTCCTTCTTGGCCTCAACGGAGAAATCGAGCTTCTTATCGTAGATCTCCTCGGCACTTGCCGCAAGGTTAAGCGCATGGTCGGAGATACGCTCAAAGTCACTGATAACGTGGAGGAGCTTATTTGCCTCGTGGCTGTCCTCCTCGCGCATATCCTGAGTGGTCAGCTTAACGAGATAGCTTCCCAGCTTGTCCTCATACATATCCACGCGGTTCTCGTCATCGCGGATCTTTTCCATAAGCTTATCGTCAAATCTTTCAAGAAGGCTGATGGAATCCTTGAGAGACTCAACAGATACCTTAGCCATAGAAATGGTTACTTCCTTGCAGCGTGCAATTGCAACTGCAGGTGTTGCTATGAGACGCTCGTCAAGCAGCTCTGTACCGTCGTTCACCTTATCATCCTTAACGATAGCATTTGCAAGCTTTTCAAGAAGCCTGGAGCAAGGCATAAGAAGTAGAAGTGCAAAGAGCTTGAACACTGTATGTATGGTCGCAATGCTGAGAGGAGATGCGTTTGTATCAACAAAGCTGAAGCCAACGAAATAGTCAACATGGTACCATAAGGGAAGGAGGATAAGTGTTGCGAGCACGTTGAAGGAGAGGTGGATGATTGCCGCTCTTCTTGCGTTCTTGGATGCACCTACGGAAGAGATCATCGCAGAAACGCAGGTACCGATGTTCTGACCCATGATAACGGGGATAGCCGTTGCATTTTTAACGGTACCCGCCTTAGCCAAAGCCTGAAGGATACCGACGGATGCGGAGGAGGACTGAACGATAGCTGTGATAACAGTACCGGCAATAACACCGAGGATGGGGTTGGAGAATGCGGTGAGAAGGTCGGTGAAGCCCTTTACCTCCTTGAGGCCGGACATAGCGTCTGACATCATCTCCATACCGAACATAAGAGCCGCAAAGCCAAGGAAAATAACACCTGTGTCCTTGTGCTTCTGCTTCTTCATAAACATAAAGAGGACGATACCGATAACTGCAAGCACGGGAACAAAGGACGAGGGCTTGCAGAGTCTTATCCAGAAATTGGAGCTTTCGATACCGGTAAGAGAAAGAATCCATGCGGTAATGGACGTACCGAGGTTTGCACCCATGATAACGCCGGTTGCCTGATGGAGCGTCATGATACCGGAGTTAACGAAGCCTACTACCATTACGGTGGTGGCAGATGAGGACTGAATTACGAGAGTTACGATAAAGCCAAGCAGAAAGCCCTTAAAGGTATTGGAGGTAAGAGTCTCCAGAAGCATTTTCAGCTTGTTGCCGGCGCGCTTCTCGAGGGCATTTCCCATAACGCTCATTCCGTAAAGGAAGAGGGAAAGACCACCAAGAAGGGATAGCATGTCAAAAAACAGGTCCATAGTTAGTTCCTTTCAAACAGTATTTGAAACTATTATAATTATAACTGTAGCGACATCCTTTTTCAAGTATATTTTTCTTTTTTTTACAGCGTCTTTCGTCATGTCATTACCCTTGACAAAAGCACTTCTCGGCCTTATAATTAAAAATAGATATTTTTATGCGAGAAAGGATACCGCTATGTACAATATAGGCATCGACCTTGGCGGCACCAACATTGCCGCAGGAATCGTAAACGAAAGCTACGAGATCATCAAGAAGAGCTCAACCCCCACAAACGCATCCCCCGACAGAAGCGCTGACGATATCACAGCCGATATCGCCGCTCTCTGCAAGCAGATCGTTTGCGAGGCAGGCCTCACCATGGATGATATTTCCTCCATTGGTATTGCCACCCCCGGCACAGCAAATTGCGAGACCGGCGAGATCATTTATGCAAACAATCTACCCTTCCGTCATTACGATATGCAGTCAAAGCTCTCCGAGGCTCTCGGCACAACAAAGAGAGTTTATATTGAGAACGATGCAAATGCTGCAGCAAAGGCTGAGTCCGTTGCAGGAGTTGCAAAGGGTTCTAAGTATTCCGTTATGATAACCCTGGGCACCGGTGTCGGCGGCGGTATCATCCTTGATGACAAGGTATACTCCGGCTTCAACTTTGCGGGAGCCGAGCTTGGCCACGTTGTTATCGTTAAGGACGGCCGTCAGTGCACCTGCGGTCGCCGCGGTTGCTGGGAGACATATTCATCCGCAACAGGCCTTATCCGCACAACCCGTGAAAAGATGGAGGATGCACGCAAGATCGGCAGATCCACCGTTATGGAGGAAATGATCGGCGGCGATCTTAATAACATCTCCGGCAGAACAGCATTTGCAGCTATGAAGCAGGGCGATGCACTCGGCAAGGAGGTTGTTGACGAATATATCTCC
>JAFXFQ010000001.1 GCA_017520365.1 Clostridia bacterium | reverse complement strand
TCCTGCAGGCGGTATCGTCGCTTTAGCAGGAACCGTGCTGAACCTTGAATGTGTCAGCGAGGCAGAGGATCCCCTTTTCAGGGCGGCATACATACATATGTCGTATACGGATATCACCGCATACACCGGCGGCCCCGTTATGGATGCTGTGAGGTCTGATGAGTGCTCACTTGACGAAAACGGCACTATAGAATTATATAACGTATCTGCATATTTTGAAACGGACAGAACAGCCATCTATGCGGATAACGATATTGAATTGGTCGACAGCAGCATATACATTAACTCCTCAGGTGATTACGGTATCAAGAGCGTTTACGGTGATATAACCGTCGACGGCGGCTATCTTAATACATACGGCACGATCTGCGGAGTTTACGGTCGCAGCTTTGACGTGATGAACGCCGATTATGTATATCCCGAGGACGCATATTTTAAAAACGGTATGGTGTATAACAGCTATACGGGCAGAGTTGCCACCACCGTTGAAACATCCCAGCCTATAGGTGATATCGATCTCATAGTTCCCACTCCCATGGCAGGGGACACTCCTGCAGATGCCGACAGGGTCTATGGCGCACCTGCGGGAAGCTACGTTTACTCTGTCACGTGGTACGATACCCTCTATGACAGAGAGATGTATGAAAACGAGACCTTCGCGCCGGACCGTGAGTATACGGCGGAGATAGTTCTGAAAACCGCCTACAGAAGTTTCCCGAATAATATTGCCGTTACGGTAAACGGCAAATCCTGCGGCCTTGGCTGGAGTGATAATAACAAGACTCTCCGTGTCACAGCCGAAAAATTCGGAAAGACGTTTACAAAGGTAGAGTCGGTTGCCCTCAATATTGCAGAGCCCGTGGAAGGCGAGACCGTTTCCTATAACGTGACCTTTGACTCCGTGGGTGCCGCTGTTGCGGGCACAAGCTCAAACCGCTATGAAAACATTAAGTGGTTCGAGCTTACGGAAGAAGGCGAGCGGGAAATGGAGCCGGGCGACGTATTCGTTGGCGGAAATTACTACGCAGTAGTTGTAAGGCTGAAGCCGTATTCCACAAAGTACCGCTTTGCCGTTGAATATAATAACCTCGGAAACGCTCTTTGTGCGGCGGAGGCTACGGTAAACGGAGACGAGGTCTATTACGTTGACGGGGATGAGAATGAGCTTTACTTTTGCCACATATTCGGCATCTGTCCCGATGAGATGATAGAGGAGGTTGTCATAACTGACGTAACCGAGCCCGTAGCAGGTCAGAAGCCTGTCTACCGTGCAACTGCAGGCGAGGGCTCTTATGAGAGCGGAATAAGATTTACGGTAACCGATAAAAACGAATATAAGACTGTAGGAAATGAAAAGGTATACTACATCAAAAACGGCATCGGCTGGTACGACTATACTGCCAACAGGTGGATGTACGAAAACGAGACCTTTATCGAGGGACACCAATACAGGGTCTGCGTATATATAGAAACGTATGGCGATTGCTCCTTCCATCACAGTAAATACAACGTCGTTGAAAGCTTCACAGCTTACGTGAACGGAAAGGATGCCTACTATGATCCAAACGGAATCTACACCCAGGAGATAGAATACGTGTTCACCGCAAAGCCAAAGCCCAAGTACGCTCCCGGAGATATAAATCTTGATGGTCAGGTGAACTCAATTGACTCGAACCTTTTGAAAAGAATAATCGCAAGCGCCTATACCGTGGAAAGCGGAAGCGATTCTGCTATTGCGGCAGACTTCAACGGTGACGGCGCTGTCAATTCCATCGACTCAAATCTTTTAAAGAGAAAGGTTGCAGGACAGTAAGACCTGCGGAGCGAGGCTATCACAGATAGCCCTCTCTCCAAAGGGGCAAAGCCTTTGCCCCTTTGGAGAGAGTATTGAACGTATATCTCTTAATACCCCCCAAGGAGGAAGAAAAATGAAACAAAAAGTTTCGAAGCGAATTTTAAGTATGCTATTGGCTGTGGTGATGATCATAGGATTTGTTCCCACCTTCAATTTGACTGTACTTGCGGGAGCAGTTGAGGCGGATACCTTGGCGGGCAAGACTGTCATCACAAAGGTGGAGCTTACCATTGAGGACCCCAAATTGCACAATAAGATCCGCGGCTATGATGCGGGTTGGCAGGTGGCTGAATGCATTGTCAACGACAGTTCCAAGCCGTATTATTATGATAATTTTTATCAGATAAGTGTTCGACAAAATACAATTTCGGTCAAAAACGACTTTCTGGAGGCGGGCATTCCCGCTTACGTATACATTCCTATTATATCAAAAACGACCCAAAACGGCGCGGATGCCGACTATACCTTTGATCCTTGGCATCCCGAGGAGGTGGAGATCTGGGTCAACGGTGTCAAAAGAGAGGATGCCTACGTCAAGACAGGCTATCGCTCGGATTGCATTGATATTGTCGTTCCCTTTGAGATTACGGAATACGACGGACCTATGTGCACAGTCACCTTTGATAGAGGCGGCGTGGGCGAAAACTTTACCCGAACGGCAATGCTTGGCGGATATTTGGAAACTCTGCCTTACGTGAAATATGAGGGAAAGGTGTTTGAGGGCTGGTATGAATATCCAGAAGCACCCAAGGAATTTGATTTTAAAAACACGCAAATCCATGAAGATATGACCCTCTATGCACGTTGGCGAGACATTTTGCCCACCGAGACCATTACCAAGCTTGATCTTACTTTGGGTATTCCGCGTCTTCATGACGGCATGACCCTCGGGGAGGCAGATGAAGCTTTTGACGAAGTATATAATTATGACGAAGAAGGTTATTATCTACGATACTCAATAATCCGTCAATCGGTCGAGCTCAACGACGACGATTACCTGACCGCGGGAGCTACAACCTATGTTGAAATATGCGTTAATGCAATTCCCTACGAGGAGAATATGTACCTCCCGCCCTATACCTTCGACTGGAACAATCTTGATGATATTGAGATATGGATCGACGGTGTGCGGAGGACTGATGCCAAAGTCAGCTCTTACGATAGAGCCTGGCGTTTAATAAGAATTCAGTTTCCCGTGACGGTGGTCAATGAAACACCCCATTACGAGGAGGTTATCGACAGTGCGGGCTATACCCGTTACGTCAGCGATTGGGAAGGTCTGATTGATGTAATGTCCGATCTTAACGAAGAAGCCGTTGAACAATTCGGCAAGCTTCGTGTAGTACTTACCAATGATCTTGAAATCGATGAAAGTGATCTCATACCCGAAGACGAAATTTTCATAAGGCTGGACGTTCCCGCAGGGCTTGACGTGGTATTTGATTTTCAGAACCATACCATCAGCGGTGATCTTGACATTCGAGAAAGACTTGCCTCCGATGGAAGCAAGTCCTCCAAGCAGCGTATGGCTGTTGACGGAGGTGATTCAGAGGAGCCCGAAGAAGATATTAAGTATTCTCTGAAGGATTTTCTGCTGTTCCGGCTGGGCAAGGATGCCACTCTGACATTTGAGGGCGAGAAAAGCGGCGGTGTATCGCTGAACGTGATTCAGGATATTGACAAGACTTTTTCCGCCATTAGGATAATGAGCGATTTCCCGCGCGAATCCCGGAACGATCCCTACAATGCAAAGGTGATCGTCAACGGCGGTACCTATTCCATGACCTCCGAGACCGAGGGAAGATATGCCTCTCAATATAGATTTGCCGAAGACTGCCTCTACCGCGGCACCTTTATTGCCGACCACGTGGAAACCGAGATCAACGATGGCTTCTTTAATCTGGTGGTCGGCGGCAAGGAC
>JAFXFQ010000112.1 GCA_017520365.1 Clostridia bacterium | reverse complement strand
GAGGCGAAGCGTACTTCCGCAAGACTGCTCGATAAGGTAGTTGGCGGTTAGATATAAAAAGTTTCCCTTATTTTCGCTCATAAGGGCAAAAACAAGGGAAAATACATAACAGTTGAGTTTAAAGTTGCTGGAAAACCCAGTAATATCAAGGGTTTTTAGAGTGTAGGACAGTTATTGTCTGATAAATAAGAATTTATCGAATAGCAAACGCCGACAGACCAAAAATCTGTCGGCGTTAATTGTTTGGTTACTTCTGTGCAAATTGTGTTATATATGCAAGCTGTTTCGTAAATTCTCCGATAAGAACAACACCTATTCGGCGGAGGTGCTTTTTTGGAGCTTGACAAATCGGAGTTTAGCGGTGCTATATTGGTGTAATTGTAGGGACCGGCGTCCCCGACGGTCCGCCTATCTGCACACGAACCGAACTAACATTTATCACGTTTCGTTGCGTTTGCAGCGGACCGTCGAGGACGCCGGTCCCTACAATATACCAATTCCGTCCCCCCTTCAAACTCCGATTTGGAGATGAGGCCGAAGCAAGAAATAATTATCAATTATTCAAAGTCATCTTTTATTTCCATTATACTTCTGTTGACAAAGGCTTTTTAATATGATAATATAAAATGTATTTCATTTTTCAGGAGGTTATCAAAAATGGAAAACAAGAAAAGAGTAGGTATCATCGGCGCCACAGGTATGGTGGGCCAGAGATTTATAATGCTTTTACAGGATCACCCCTTCTTCGAGATCACAGCTCTCGTGGCAAGCTCTCGCAGTGCGGGCAGATCATATAAAGAGGCGGTGGGAAGCCGCTGGAAGATGAAGGACGCAATGCCCGCATCCGTTGCTGATATGCAGGTTCTTGATGCAGCGAATATCGATGAGGTAAAGCCTCTCGTTGATTTTGTTTTCTGCGCAGTAGATATGAAGAAGGATGCCATCCTCGCTCTTGAGGAGGCATATGCCAAGGCTGAGATCCCCGTTGTGTCCAACAACTCTGCCAACCGTTGGACAGAGGATGTTCCCATGCTTATCCCCGAGATCAACACAGACCACCTTGCACTTATCGAAAAGCAGAAGGAACGCCTCGGTACAAAGAAGGGCTTTATCGTTGTTAAGCCCAATTGCTCCATTCAGAGCTACGTTCCCATGCTCACGCCCCTTCGCAAGTTCGGCATCAAGGAGGTAGTTGTAAGCACTTATCAGGCTATCAGCGGTGCAGGCAAGACCTTCAATGAGTGGCCTGAGATGATCGATAACGTTATCCCCTACATCGGCGGCGAGGAAGAGAAGAGCGAGAAGGAGCCCCTCCGTATCTGGGGTGATCTTGTTGACGGCAAGGTAGTACCCTGCTCAGATACGGTCATCACAAGCCAGTGCATCCGTGTTCCCGTTTCCGACGGTCACACAGCCACCGTTTTCGTAAACTTTGAAAACAAGCCCACAAAGGAGGAGATCCTTGCAGCCTGGTCTGAGTTCAAGGGCCTTCCCCAGGAGTATGCTCTTCCCCACGCACCCGAGCAGTTCATCACGTACTTTGAGGAGGATAACCGTCCTCAGGCAAACCTTGACCGTGACATCTACGGCGGTATGGGCGTAACTGCAGGCCGTCTCCGCGAGGATAAGATCTTCGATTGGAAGTTTGTCGGCCTTTCTCACAACACTCTCCGCGGTGCTGCAGGCGGCGGACTTCTCTCTGCAGAGCTTCTTTATAAGCTTGGCTATTTTGACTGATAAAAAGGAAAATGCTGTCTCTGCCTGAGACAGCATTTTTGGTAAATATGAAAAATAAAACGAAAAACACAGTGCTTGTGGGTGTGATGGCGGCGGCAATGGCGGCAGTCTCCGTTTGGGCGCTTCCCATGCCCTTCGGCGCTCCCCTCACCCTGCAGGTGTTCGGCGCCGCCCTTTCGGGATACGTTCTCGGCACGGCAAAGGGGTGCTCCTCCGTTGCCGTGTACATACTGCTGGGCGTTCTCGGAGTTCCCGTTTTTTCGGGATTTTCAGGAGGTGCCTCCTGCATAGTCGCACCCACGGGAGGCTTTATCATAGGCTTTCTTGCCGTCTCTCTTTTTTGCGGTCTCTTTTCGGGAGCCGGACATTATCCTGCTATTGGGGCGGGGCTTATAGGCGTTCTCATCTGCCACCTTGGTGGAGTGGTGACCTATTCTCTCAGTCTTGACGCTCCTCTTGCAGTCGCATTTATGTCAGTATCTCTCCCATATCTTTTGAAGGACGGTATTCTTGTCGCACTGGCATATTTTGTTTCCCGCCCCGTGAGACGGGCGGCTCTTCGAGGCTGAGAGGACAGGTATATTTCGTAAAGAAGCCCGCTCCTTTCTCCGAACCAAAGGCATATTACGTTTGCGGATGTCATAAGTGACACGGTAAGGTCGGCCAGATGCCACATAATGCCCTCACCAATGACCGTTCCCATAACGGAGCAAGCGCATACGGCGATGACGTACACCGCCTGTGCGCTTTTTCTTTTGGTGATGTAGGAAAGGGCAACTGCGCCGTACCTTGCCTGACAGATGACTGTGGCATAGGCGAATAAAAGAACAGATGCACTGACAAGTAGGCCTGAAAGCTCCCCGGCTTGGGAGGAAAAGGCGTAGATCGTCAGCGCCATTCCCGAAAGGCCTCTTTTGCATCCGTCGGAGAGAAGAATGACGAAGGCCGTGAGCGAGCACATAAGAACGGTATCGGCAAACACCTCGAAAATACCGAAGCACCCCTGAGAATGGGGGCTTTTGCTTTTTGCTTCGGCGTGGGCGGTGGGTGAGGTGCCGCATCCTGCCTCGTTTGAGAAAATGCCCCTGGTGGTGCCGAATCTCAATGCCCTTGCAAAAAGATATCCTCCCATCCCCCCTGCCGCACTCCTGAGAGAAAATGCCTCAGATACTATCTGCGAGAGCACGGAGGTTATAAGGTGTATCCTCGGAATGATT
>JAFXFQ010000111.1 GCA_017520365.1 Clostridia bacterium | reverse complement strand
TGAGGGAGAGAATAAGTCACTCTATATGCAGAGATATGACTTTATGTATAATTACATAAAGGATAATAATATGAGAGTATTCTCAAGCGATATCTATACGCTTCCTTCCCAAAAGGACTATACCGTCAATCCCATGATCCAGATCTATGAGCATGGATCAAGAAGAAACGGTATCTATCCGTAATAATTTGAAAACCTGCTGCGAGCCTCGCAGCAGGTTTTTTATGCTATAAAGGAGCAAAAAAGGGAAGAGTCGGATGGAAAATAAAAAAATGCCTTTTACATCATTGTAAAAAAGCAATCTGCACAAACAAAAATGCATATTTTTGTTAGAAATGCAATCGCTCCTTTGAAAGGATTATTATTGAAATAACGTGCTTTACGTGTTATAATATATTGAATATCAAAATGCCCGTATTGGGCAGAATGGAGGAAATAATGAAAAGAATTCTGGCAGTTCTTCTTACTGTTATGATGCTTCTCAGCAGCATGGCAGCCGTGGTATCTGCAGGAGAGCTCTATCTCTATCAGTCCTTCACCGATGACGAGACATACCTTCTCGGCGACGTAAACGGTGACGGCGCTGTTAACGCAATGGACTCATTGTATCTCAAGCAGAGCAATGCAGGCCTTACAGAGATAGCTCCCGAAAATATGGATGCTGCTGACTTTAATGCAGACGCAAAGTGCAACGCAGCAGACTCCTATAGCCTTAAGCTTCTCATCGCAGGTGTAAAGTCCGCAAAGGATTTTGAGCCTAACCAGGTTCAGAAGTTCCTTATCGGCGGCGTTGATATCACTAATTTCAGCGTTGTTGTTCCTGCAGAGAGCACAAAGGATGATAACACCTACTTTGCAGCTCTTAACATAATGAAGTATGTAAGAGAGATCGTAGGATATGAGATGCCTATCGTATGGGGCACAGCCTCCACACCCAACGGTATCTATTTCAACGCAGTTCCCCTTGATTCTGAGCTCGGTCAGGAGCTTGGCTTTGACGGATATAAGTATGACGTAACAGATGGTAACCTCAATATCTACGGTACATACCGTGGAAACGGCTACGCTGTGTTCGATATTCTTGAGGAGTATCTCGGCGTCCGCTTCTACAGAGGTAACGAGACCTTCCTTTACAAGATCAAGTCCGTTGAGATCACAGAGGGTACAGCAGTTACAAAGGTTCCCGAGATCAACTTCCGTCACGCTCGTCAGTCCTTTGGTGAGTACAGAAGCGATAACAGCGAGTCTCATCAGGATATGCCCAACGGTATGAGCTGCCATTATTTCGCAAACAAGCTCAACGCAAGCGAAGGCGGTTACGCATGCTACGAGCCCTTCTACGGCACAAAGCTCGGACCTCTCTACTCAAATGCTCACTCCTTCCTCGAGTATTGGCAGATGGGTACAGGCGTATGGCCCGACAGCGTGGACTATGATGAGCCTACAGAAATGTCCAAGTATATGTACACTTCTCAGCAGTACCAGACAAAGTTCGATTCCGGTTATGAGCAGGATCCCTACGGCTGGCAGCCCTGTGCAACAAGCGAGAAAGAGTTCAATACACTTTTCTCCGGTATGATCGACTGTAACAGAATGGTAATGAGCTGGGGCAGACCTACCTTCATCGAGGAGGGTCAGACCCTTTTCTCCTTCTCCATTGCAGATAACCAGAAGTACTGTACTTGCCGTAAGTGTAACATTATCTCAAATAAGAACGGTGAGGGCTTTTCCGGTCTTTACCTCCAGCTTTATAATAAGGCAACAGAAAAGGCTCAGGAATATTATCCCGGCGTTCGTCTCTACGGTATCGTATACGCCAAGGACTTCCCCAAGACCATCAAGCCCCACAGCAACTTCGTAATTCTTTACTGCGGTATCGGTTGTGACAACCATATAATCGGCAAGGAAGAGTGCTTTGCAAATGGCGGTCAGCTCAATAACTCCAGCAATGTAGCAGACGAGATCGCACTTCCTTTCTGGGGCAACCTCTGTAAGGAAACAGGCGCTGAGCTCTGGTTCTGGATCTACCCCGTAACATACCACTACTACCTTGTTGGATGCCCCAACGTATTCAACTTCTACTGGAATATGAAGTGGCTCCATGAGGAAGCAAACGTAACCGGCTTCTTCTACGAGGGCGGCGGACGTGAGTACAACTTCGAGACTCTTAAGGAGTATGCTTCCGTTAAATTCATGTGGAATATGGACATGACCTTTGAGGAATACTGCGACGTTATCAAGGAATACCTCTACATGAACTACGGTAACGGCTACGAGGAGATCTACAGATACATCGAGATGCAGACAGAGGCGGGCGATGAGTGCGGCACATGCTTCATCAATAACTTCGACCGTCCCGGTGATATGTACTCCTACGATTACCTCGCTGAGCACTACGACGAGATGAGAGCTCTTCTCGAAACAGCGCTCACA
Organism: Clostridia bacterium; assembly: GCA_017520365.1. Classification (GTDB taxonomy): domain Bacteria; phylum Bacillota; class Clostridia; order Oscillospirales; family CAG-272; genus Avispirillum. Next base: position 1,847 of record JAFXFQ010000111.1, on the reverse strand, counting down.
AAGGTAAACTCTGATGTTCAGGCAGAAAGAATCGAAACTCTCATCGCTTGCTGCGACTTCATGGGCCTTGCTTCCGTACATAACGATTGGTTTGTTAACGGTAACAGAGTAGAGGACTATAAGGCAAGATTCGACTGGATGTTCGATTATATTACCGAAAATAATATGCAGGTGTTCTCCAGCAATCTGTATGTGTTCCCCTCCAGCAAGGACTATACAAAGAACATCATGTGGCAGGTATACGGCGAGGGCTCCAGACGTCCCGGCGTAGACCCCTACGATTACGAGTAATTCAAAAAAAGGACTGCTTCGGCAGTCCTTTTCTTTTTGTTGTTATTTATCTGCAGCTTTCAGCTTGAGCGTTGGAGAAGCGCCCTTTTCAATGCATTTCTTTGTGATTCGTACCTCAATAACGTCATCTCTCGAGGGGATATCATACATGATCTGGGTCATATGCTCTTCGATGATGGAGCGAAGTCCGCGTGCTCCCGTGTTGCGCTCTATAGCCTGCTTTGCAATAGCAGAAAGAGCTTCCTTGTCAAACTTGAGTGTGACACCGTCCAGCTCAAAAAGCTTCGTATATTGCTTTGTAAGGGAATTCTTTGGCTCTTTGAGAATGCGCACAAGAGCTTCCTCATCAAGGCTTTCAAGGCCAACAATGACGGGCAGACGGCCCACAAGCTCGGGAATCAGACCGAACTTAACAATATCGTGGGCAGAAACGTCCTTGAAGATAGCGGTGGATTTCTTTTCCTCCTGGGATTTTACCTCACCGCCAAATCCCATTGTGGATCGGCCCTTGCGCTCCTCAATGATCTTGTCAAGAGTGTCAAAGGCACCGCCGCAGATAAAGAGGATGTTCTCTGTGTTGATCTGAATAAACTCCTGATTGGGATGCTTTCTGCCGCCCTGTGGGGAACGTTTGCAACTGTGCCCTCAAGGATCTTGAGCAGCGCCTGCTGTACACCCTCTCCGGAAACGTCTCGGGTGATGGAGCGGTTTTCGCTTCTTCTTGAGATCTTGTCGATCTCGTCGATATAGATGATACCGTGCTCTGCAGCTTCTATGTTGTAGTCTGCCGCCTGGATAAGACGGAGAAGGATGTTCTCAACATCCTCACCCACGTAGCCTGCCTCAGTAAGCGTTGTAGCATCAGCAATAGCGAAGGGTACCTTTAATGTTTTTGCAAGAGTCTGAGCAAGATAGGTCTTACCGACGCCGGTGGGGCCAATAAGAAGAACGTTGCTCTTTTGAAGCTCTACGTCGCTGTCCTTGTCCTTATCCTTACTCTTATCCTTGTAGAGAAGACGCTTGTAATGGTTGTAAACAGCAACGGAAAGGCTGACCTTTGCCTTGTCCTGGCCGATAATGTATTTGTCCAGAGTAGCCTTTATTTCGCAAGGCTTGGGGAGGCTCTTCGCATTGAGAGAGAAGCTGCCCTCATCTGCGTGTGTGCTTTCATAGATGATCTCGTTGCAGATATCGATACAATTGTCGCAGATGTAATGACCCGTAGGGGAGGGGATGAGGAACATCACCTGGTTTTCCGTGCGGTTGCAAAAGGAACAGTGGCGCATATTTTCGTTGTTGATAGACATAAATGCTCCGAATTTTTAATGTTTATCTTTTCTCGATGACCTTGTCAACCAGACCGTATTCGCAAGCCTCGAAAGCGGAGAGGAAGTTGTCGCGGTCTGTGTCACGCTCAATTATCTCAAGGGGCTTGCCTGTATTCTTTGCAAGGATCTCGTTGAGGCGCTGTCTCGTTCTGATAATGTGGTCAGCGTGGATCTTAATATCTGAAGCCTGACCCTGCATTCCTCCGAGAGGCTGGTGGATCATGATCT
>JAFXFQ010000110.1 GCA_017520365.1 Clostridia bacterium | reverse complement strand
CAAAGCTGGAAGTTGGGGGTGCGGGTCCTGCTATCGGTAAAGGAGGCGTACACCTGCGTTATCTCTCTTGCATCCATTTTACCCGTATTAGTTACCTTGACCGAGAGGGTAACACCCTCGCTGTCCCTTGAGAGAAGAGTAGCATCCGTATATTTAAACTCGGAATAGCCGAGTCCGTAGCCGAAGGGGAAGCGGGGCTCGGTATTGATGAATCGGTAGGTGCGGCCCTCCATATCGTAGTCGCAGATATCCTTGATCTCGTCGTCCTCGCGATAGAAGGTGACGGGCAGGCGGCCGCTGGGGGAGAAGTCTCCGAGGATAAGCTCGGCTATGGCATTTCCTCCCTGTGCGCCGGGGTACCAGGCGTGGACGAGGGCGCTTACTCTTCCAAGAAGCTCCTCTCCGATATCACAGCAGCTTCCCTGCATAACTACGGCAATTACCTTATCGCAGGCATCGCATACCGCAGAAAGAAGCTTTTTCTGTATTGCGGGAAGGGCAACTGTAGTTCTGTCGCCGCCGTCGCAGTAGTCGTTTGAGACGGTCAGCTCCTCTCCTTCGTGGTTGGGGTCAAGGCCGAGGCAAACTACAGCTACGTCTGCGCGCTTTGCCGCCTCTGCCGCTGTGCTGATGCCGCCTGCGTGCTCCGTATCATCATCGAAAAGGCGTGTGCCCATAGCGTAGTAGATGCGCGCATCGGGCAGGGCTCTTCTGATCCCGTCGGTGACGGTGACGTACTCGGATGCAAGTCCGCAGTAGTTGCCGGAGAGGGCAGAGTGGGACATGGCGTTGGGGCCGATGACGGCAACCCTTTTCAGCTCCTTGCGACTGAGGGGCAGGGTGCCGTCGTTTTTGAGAAGAACGAGAGAGCGGCGGGCCGCCTCAAGATTTTTAAGGCGGTGCTCCTCGCAGTCGACGATATCGTATTCGATATCCGTATAGGGGCGAACCTCTTCAAATTCGCCGAGAAGAACTCTTGTGGTCAGCGCCTTTACAAGGTTTTCGTCAATAAGCTCCTCCGTTACAAGCCCGTCCTCAAGTGCCTTCAGAATATTGGTATATGCGCCGCCGCAGTTTACGTTGCATCTGTGGCTGAGGGCGAGGGCGGCAGAGTGAGGGCCGTCGGGGGTGATCATATGTGTCTTATGGAAATTGCATATTGCGCCGCAGTCGGAAACGAAATATCCCTCAAAGCCCCACTGCTTAAAGAGCACGTCGTCCATAAGCTGGCTGTGGGCGCAGCACGCCTCGTCGTTTGTGCGGTTGTAGGCGCCCATTACGCCCTCTACCTTTGCATCCTTGACAAGCCTTTCAAATGCGGGAAGATAGGTCTCGAAAAGATCCTTTTGTGAGGAGATAGCGTTAAAGGTGTGTCTGAGCTTTTCGGGGCCGCTGTGAACGGCCAAGTGCTTTGCGCAGGCAGAGCACTTTAAAAATTCTCCGTCGCCCTGAAGGCCGCGAACAAACTCGCATCCAACGCTTGACGTAAGGTAGGGGTCCTCTCCGTAGGTCTCCTGACCGCGGCCCCAACGGGGATCGCGGAAAATATTGATGTTGGGCGACCACATGGTAAGGCCCTTGTATATGCCGAAATCCTTTTCCTCAACGTGGCAGTTGTACTTGGCGCGCGCCTCGGTGGAGATAACGTCGGCAACCTCCCCCACGAACTCGGGGTCAAAGGATGCGGCAAGGCCTATGGCCTGTGGAAACACCGTTGCAACACCTGCTCTTGCCACTCCGTGGAGCGCCTCGTTCCACCAGTTGTAGCCGTTAATGCCAAGCCTCTCGATGGGATCACTGCAGTAAAGAAGCTGGTCGGCCTTTTCCTCTACTGTCATTTTTGAAACAAGCTCGCTGGCTTTTTTTGCGGCCTCTGCTCTTGTCATATCATCACCTCAGACGTAAGAATTTGTTGCTTTATGTACTCATTATATCATAGTATTATCGATTTGAAAAGATAATTAAAAAAGGAGATGCCAAACATCTCCTTTTCACATGCTTTTTAGATAAAGATTATATTCATACTTTTCGCCCTGATATTCTTCCTGTATGCGAGATACTATTTTATCAAAGCCAAAGCTATTATAAATATGTTTCGCTCTTTCATTATCGTCTTCTACGCCAACAGTTATTTCGTAATAGCCATTTTGTGTAAGATTATCAATTACGTATTTTAATAAGTGTTTTCCGAGTCCCTTGCCTTGATGATTTTCGTGTATTCTGAAAGCATACAAATATGCTCTTTTTCCCTTTTGGGCGAACCTTTCATCCGAATTGGAATACATAGCACGAAGCTCACCAATAAGTACTTTGTTTGAAAAGAGACCGAATATATCTATTTCCCCTGATTCTATTTTTTGCGAGTTACTTTGTATCATTGCCTCGGGATCGTTATAACAAAACAATCGGTTCAATTGGCATAATTCATCTACATTTAAGGTTTTAACAATCATATTACTTTCCCTTTTTTGCTTTCTCTATGCAATCCGCAATAAACGCACTTTTATAATTTGAATAGGACAAAACATCATTTGTGAAAAGCTCTGCTGACTCAACTTTGATTCTTTCATATTCAAGTGCTTTATCAGGATGCGAATTCATATAATTTCTGAACAAAATATGTTTATTCCATTGTTCTTCGCCATATATAACGACTTGTATATTGTTAACTCTATTTCCATTATCATCATCCTTGGAAAACAAAATAATATCCTCAAATGGCTGTCCCGATGATTTGTAAACACCAATATTTAATAGCGGTTCAAGGTAATTATCCAAATCTGCAAAGTCTTTGACCCCTATTGCAATATCAATTATAGGCTTAGCTTTGATACCTTTTATAGAAGTGCTTCCGATGTGTTGAATATCAACAGCATACGCTCCTAATACTTCTTTGAGTTGAACAATAATATTCTTTGCCTCGATCTCCCATTCGGCACAATAATT
>JAFXFQ010000109.1 GCA_017520365.1 Clostridia bacterium | reverse complement strand
GATGGAATAGATACCGCCGGGTCGCTCCCAGAAAATACGCTCGTATGGCTTCAGCCCATAGGTGCGAGAAATCCTGTCCATTAACCCCTGCTCGATTTCCTCCGGCAACAAAAGTGTGCGGGTACTGGAAGTGCTTTTGAGGGAGTCGGTTTCGCCATCAATGTCACAGGATTTTGTGATATGCAAATAAGCGTGCCCGTTTTCATAGGTAATATCTGCGGGGGTGATGGCGCGAGCTTCGCCGATTCGCAAGCCCATGAAATACATCAAGTCGTAGAACACACGCCATTCCTCCGGCGCTGCTTGCCTGAAAAGGAAGAATTCTTCGTCTGACCATGTGGGGCGTTCCGGTGTAACTGTGCTGCCCAAATTGGTCAAATCCACCATAGGGGAAAACCGCAAATAGCCTTTGGCAACTGCGTAATTCAAAACAGAGTTAAGCTGCATTTGCGTTCTGCGGAGGCTTGAATCAGCCATTGGCTTTCCGCTGCGGGTGATGTAGGACTTCATATACTGCTGCCACATCTGCAGCATTTCGGCGTCAATATCCTTGATTTTGACATCCCTAAAATGGGGCAGAATAAACGCCTGCGCATCGTCCTTTGCTTTGAGGCTGCTGCGCTTCAATTCTTTGATTTTGGGCGTGTTTCGGTACTCCTCCCATACCTGCCCATAGGTCGGCACTACGAGCCGCTGAGGGCGTTTCTGCGCCTCTGTGACGGCGGCATCCGTGCATTCCGGCAAAGTTGCGGGAGGCTCTGTATACCCCGACTCAGCCTCTTGGATGACCTGCCGCACCCATTCTTGTAACTCGATTTCTGCCGCACGAGCCTCTTTCTGCGTGTCAAAAACCGGGCTCTTTTTCTGATAGTGAATACCTGCAACTGTGTAGTTTACTTTGGCGTACCACTTTACGCCGCGCTTTCGTTGAACCTTATAAATACCTGTCATTGAACAATGCCCTCCTTGGTCAGTCCGTGTCGCGTTAGAAAATACTCCGCGCTCACCTTGCCCGGATGGATGATAAATCCCAGGGCTTTGAGTTCCTTGTTGCATTCGCGGATTACTCTATACGCTTTGCTTTCCTTACATCTGAGGACATCTTGAACGTCGTTCACATCATAAAAAACTGGGGTCATTGTAGTACATTTCTCCTTTGAAATAATTGTACTACAATAATGATTTTTTAGGGTTTGCTTGTGCACAAGGGGTATTGCTCGTACCGCATTCGTACCGGAATTTTTCGTGGGCTCAAAAAACCTTAGAGCCATAGGGCTTTTTCAATCTCCATAACCGTCCGGGGGACTGTTTTTAGGCCGTGGTGCTGATGTTGTATGAATCCAATCTACAGAAACGACCGTCAGTAGGCGACGAAACGAGTTTCGGAGCGAGCTTTATTTTTAAGCTTTTCCCCCACGGGTCACCAAAACAAAGAGGTCACACGAAAGTGTGACCTCTTTGTTTTGTAACGATGTGTTCCCTTGAGGAACGTGATGTGCGCTTAGCGCGTGATGACGGCTCCGCCTTGTGATGCACGCCTTCGGCGCGTGAATTGGAACACAGCACATCACTGCGACCAAAGAGAGCAACATCACTATTCGAAGCATAACATCACTTCCCGTAATGGCAAACATCACTTTACAACACATCTTTCACTTGATATAATATATATTGAAATGGGTGACAATATGCCGAACTGCAAAAGAGAATATAAAATGAAAAAGCTATTTTACTTTGTATCTTTTAACACAGATGAAAGTGACATTGTTTGTAATAAAATGGCAAGAATTAAACCAAATCAGGAGTTCCCGGGCTTTTTGGGAAAGATAGAGTTTAACAATGAAGAGTGCTTGAATACGATCGCTTCTACGGTCAATCATTTTATAAATTCCGAAAAGGAAGAAATCTATTTTGGTGTTGATGAAAAAGATCTTGATGAGCTTTTCCTTAGAATTAATATTGATGCCTGCAAAATAAAGAGAATAAAAACAGCTTCTTGTGAGGCTGTTTTTTTGTAATCGGTAGACAATGTGAAAAAAATGTGATATAATACAAGTTAACTATTTTGTCGGTGCTTATCGACGGAAAGGTTTTAAAATGTATAAGATCATCAGAAAAAAAGTGCTCAATCCCACCGTTGTGATGATGGATATCGATGCCCCTTTGGTTGCAAGAAAAGCCGAGGCAGGTCAGTTCATCATCCTCAGAGTAGATGATGCAGGTGAGAGGATACCTCTTACAGTAGCAGGTTACAGCAGGGAAGAGGGGACTGTTAAAATAATATTCCAGGTTGTAGGCGCTACTACCAAAAAGCTCTCCGCCAAAGAAGAGGGAGAGTTCATCTGCGATTTCGTAGGTCCTCTCGGCCGCCCCACAGCAACCGAGGGCCTTAAAAAGGTCTGTATCGTTGGCGGTGGTGTTGGATGTGCTATCGCTCTCCCCGTGGCGCAGAAGCTTCATGCCCTTGGCTGTGAGGTCCATTCAATTATCGGATTTCGCTCAAAGGATCTTCTTATTCTTGAAGATGAGTTCAAGTCTTGCTCCGCAAAGCTTACAATAATGACAGATGACGGCTCCTATGGTGAAAAGGGAGTTGTAACCGCTCCTCTTAAGGAGGCAATAGAAGCAGGTGAAGCGTATGACGAGGTCATTGCCATCGGTCCCCTTGTTATGATGAAATTTGTCGTTGCAACCACCAAGCCCTTTGGCGTAAAGACCACCGTTTCAATGAATCCCATTATGATAGACGGAACCGGAATGTGCGGCGGATGCCGTCTCACCGTTGGCGGAGAGACTAAGTTTGCCTGTGTTGACGGTCCTGATTTTGACGGGTTCCTCGTTGATTTCGACGAGGCTATGCAGAGAGGAAGTATGTACGGCGAGTTCGAACGCCACGCATATGAGGATACCTGCAATCTTTTCAAGGAGGCACGTGAAAATGGCTGATCTTAAAATGCCCCGTAATCCTATGCCTTCTCAGGACCCCAAGGTCAGAGCTCACAATTTCGAGGAAGTGGCCCTCGGCTATACCGAGGAGACTGCTCTTATGGAGGCTACCCGATGCCTATCCTGCAAGAATATGCCCTGCGTATCCGGATGTCCCGTAAATATCAATATCCCCGCCTTCATTGAAAAGGTAAGGGAAGGGGAGTTTGAAGAGGCATATCATATAATTCACGAGTCCTCAAGCCTTCCCGCAGTTTGCGGAAGAGTTTGCCCTCAGGAGAATCAGTGCGAGAAAAGGTGCGTTCGCGGTATCAAAGGCGAGGCTGTTGCCATCGGCCGCCTTGAACGCTTCGTCGCCGATTGGCATAACGCCCACAGCAACGAGCATCCATCAATACCTGAATTTAATGGCCATAAGGTTGCTGTAGTTGGTAGTGGCCCTTCTGGTCTTACCTGTGCCGGAGACCTTGCCAAGCGCGGCTATAAGGTCACCGTTTTTGAAGCCCTTCACCTTGCAGGAGGCGTTCTTGTGTACGGAATTCCCGAATTCCGCCTTCCTAAGGCTATTGTTCAAAAGGAGATAGACACCCTCCGGGCTCTCGGAGTTGATATTGAAACAAACGTTGTTATCGGTAAAACTATTACTGTGGACGAGCTCTTTGATATGGGATATGAGGCAGTATTCATCGGAAGCGGAGCCGGACTTCCCAGGTTTATGGGTATTCCCGGAGAAAGCCTTAAGGGCGTTTATTCCGCAAATGAGTTTCTGACCCGCTCCAACCTTATGAAGGCATACCGCGAGGACTCTGATACACCTATAATGAAAGCTAAGAGCGTAGCCGTAGTAGGTGGAGGAAACGTTGCCATGGATGCAGCCCGAACGGCTCTCAGACTTGGAGCAGAGAACGTGTATATCGTGTATCGCCGATCCCTTGATGAATTGCCTGCACGCCGCGAGGAGGTGGAGCACGCAATGGAGGAGGGAGTGCAGTTCAAGCTTCTGAATAATCCCACCCGTATTATTGGCTATAATAATCCCGATGATAAGCGTGATCCGAAAAACGGATGCGTTATCGGTATGGAGTGCCTGAAAATGGAACTCGGCGAGCCTGACGAGCGCGGCAGAAGAAGACCTGTGGCAATACCGGGAAGTGAATTTCTTCTTGACGTTGATTGCGTGATAATGTCTATCGGAACCTCCCCAAATCCTCTTATTAAGTCTACAACAGAAGGACTTTCAGTAAATTCAAAGGGCGGCATCATTGTTGAGGAGGAAACGGGAAAGACCACCCGAGAGGGCGTGTATGCCGGCGGTGACGCCGTAACGGGTGCCGCAACGGTTATCCTTGCAATGGGTGCCGGAAAGACTGCAGCTAAGGCCATTGATGAGTATATAAAGAATAATAAATAAGGAGAACGCTATGAAGTTTTGTCATATGTGCGGATCGCAGAATGAGGACAGCTTTATTTACTGCTATGCCTGCGGCGAAAAACTGTTTAGAGCGAAAGGCCTTAAAGAGAAAGCTGAGTCTACGGAGTATACTGAGCATCAGGTCGAGGAACCGATCACTGAGGAAGAGACAGAGATGATCGCCCCCGTCGAAGATTTTTTTGACCGAAATTCTGAAAAGGTGTACGAACCCGCCGAGGAACCCGATGCCGAGCCTGAGGCCGGTGCCAACAGCAGATATTCCTCTTATGAGCCTTACAGCAGTGATGCATACAGCGCATATTCCGCACCTACACCCGAACCTGTGGTTCAAGAGATCTACGGGTATCAGTATGAGCCCACAGAGCCTGAGGCACCAAGGAGCAGAAGCAGAAGCACTAATCCCTTTCTTATAGGGGGCATAGTTGCCGCACTTGCAGTTGTCATAGTACTTGTAGGATATTTTACTGATTGGTTCGGATCTATTGAGCCCATCGACAAGTTTTTGATGACAGCTTCTAATACAATGAACGCAACCAGCGGAACTGTCAACCTGAAGGCCTCAATTGATCAGCATAG
>JAFXFQ010000108.1 GCA_017520365.1 Clostridia bacterium | reverse complement strand
TGTTGCTTTTTATGTCTTCAAAAATATCATGCATATTCATAGCATAAAGGCCTCCCGTTTTTTTCTATTATACATCGTTTTTCAGTTTTTGTCAAAGATATGTATAAAATAAAAGAGGCTCATGAAAGAGTGGCGGCGTGACTGTAAAAAACCGTATGGTTTTCAAAAAATATTGAATTATTCCGCATATAATGTTATAATAAATATATTGAAAGGGGGGCTTAACATATGAAAAGGATGATCGCACTCCTGCTTGCCCTTGTTCTTTGCTTTTCTCTTGCTTCCTGTGCCGCCGATAGGGGGCAGGGCTCGGGGACAGAGAATGACAGCATGGACAGCAGCACACAGGATGCAGACAATGAAGAGATATATGCTCCCGACATCACGGTTTACACCCTTGATGGCGAGGCGGTAAAGCTGTCTGACCTTCGCTCAAAGCCTGTGGTTTTGAATTTCTGGGCCACCTGGTGCCCACCCTGCAAGGCAGAGCTTCCCCATTTTGAAAAGCTTTCCGTTGAATATCGGGGCGAGGTTGAATTTATGATGGTCAACCTGACAGACGGCACAAGGGACACGGAGGAGCTGGTCCGCTCCTTTATTGAGAGCGAAGGCTACACCTTTCCCGTGTACTGCGACACGGAGATGCAGGCATATTACCTGTACGGTGTTAACAGCATTCCCGTGACGTTTTTCATAGATGCCCGGGGAAGAATACAGAATGCATATACGGGGGCCATGAGTGAGGAGCAGCTCAGAGGATACATTGAGGAAATGAGGAAATAAAAATGAAGGTAAAATACAATTCCGATGAAGAGGTTGTAAGGACCATCAAGGAGGGACTTGAAAGAACGGGCGGATATTGCCCCTGCAAGCTTGCCAGAACAGAGGAGAACCGCTGTATGTGCAAGGAATTCAAGGAGCAGATAAAGGACCCTGAATTTGAGGGTTATTGCCACTGTATGCTGTATTACAAGTCCCTTCGGGACTGAAAAAAGAAAGCTTAAAACAAAAGAAAGGTAAGGTATAAATAATGAAAGAGATCATGCTCAGCGACGTTAATTTTCCCGAGGAGGTGCTCAGCGCAACAGAGCCCGTTCTCGTTGACTTCTATGCAGATTGGTGCGGCCCCTGCCGACTCCTCTCTCCCATACTTGCAGAGATCGCAGAGGAGGGAAAGATCAAGGTCTGCAAGGTGAACGTAGACCGTGAGCCCGCTCTGGCAGCTGCTTTTGAGGTCTCAAGCATTCCCCTTGTTATTGCATTTAAGGACGGTAACGTTGTAGGAACAAGCCTCGGTCTTACCACAAAGGAAAAGCTTGTTTCACTTTTCAATTGAAAAAGCAGAACATAAAGCATAGCTAACATAAAGAGCACTAAGCCACATCAAATTAACGGTGTGGCTTAGTGTTTTTTTCTGTTAGATATACCTCATAATCCTCCTTTACCGCAAAAATATCCGCAGAAAGTGCGTCGGCGACGGACGGGTCTATGAGAAGCTTTACTGTATCGGGGAGCTTAAGCTCATCAGCCCGTTCATAAACGGTATCAAGGACCTTGCTTGCCGCCAAATAGGAAAGCGCCTCGGTATCGGGGCAAAAGGTTGCAAGTGAGCCATTCACAATGCTGTTCTCTCCCACAGTTATGAGGCCTGTGCCGGATTCTGCCAACGATATGCCGTCAAGGTCGGGCGAACAGAAGGGAACTATGATACCGTCAGCTCCCTTTTTCGAAAAGGATATTACCGCATCCCGAACAGTCCGTTCTCCCAGCACCTCCACCGTGTAGTCCACACCTGAGGCATCGAAAATATCGCAGGCACTCTGAACGTCCACGGCACCATCGGCACGGGATAATATAAAAAAGTGGGTGGCGTCAGGCAAAAGGAGCATTGCCGCCCGTGCCATCCTTCCCGACGACAGATAGGGGACTACTTCACCCTTGTCTGCGGCGGTATCAGGGTCGGTAAGGGTCGCGGAGCAGTAAACGAAGGGAATGTCTATGCTTTTCGGTATTTCACAGCCTATGAAAACCACACAGTCTGCATCTGAGCCGTGGTATTCATAGGTGATGCCTGCATTTGCGCCGAAATCCGATAGGATACTTGATATATTCCTTGCCATTTGATATTCGGGCGAATTGTTCTTTGTCACGATAATCACCTGTGGATGTACTTTCTCACCGTGTACCTCTACGGCCTTTGAAAAAGCTTTATCGCGGCATCCTGTAAAAAGTAAAAGTGCAGCGGCCAAAAACAAGGCCGTTATCCGTTTATATCTCATATTGATCTCCTCCTTGTTACATAATATCGTACGCTCATTGCGAAATTGGCAGTATTTTGCGAAAGTAACCCATAAGGCATCTTTCGAATACTATGTCATAGAAGGAAATGCATGGGCGGACTTTTTTCGGGAGCCGTGATTAAAACCGAGGCACCCTTGGAAATACTATAAACAGAAAAGGAAGTTTTAAAAATCGGAGAGTGATATTGTGACAGTTAAACGAGGAGATATTTTTTATGCGGATCTCAGCCCGGTGGTGGGCAGTGAGCAGGGGGGACTGCGACCCGTACTTATCGTTCAGAATGATGTTGGCAACAAGCACAGTCCCACGGTAATAGCGGCAGCCATAACGAGCAAGCTGTCAAAAAGCAGGTTGCCTACCCATATAGACGTATATGGCTCGGAGGCGGGGCTTCAGCGGGATTCGGTAGTGCTTCTTGAGCAGATACGGACAATAGATAAGCAAAGGCTGAAGGAAAAGATGGGGCATCTTGATGAAGGAATGATGCAGGCTGTGGACGAGGCCATAACGGTGAGCTTCGGTTTAGGGGGAGAAAGACTGAGATAGGCGCAGGCCGAAGGTGATGCAGAATTTCAACGTAATGCAAGCGTCGGCTCTGCACGCCCTTTCGAATCCCGTTCAATCTTTCCACCGCAAAAAAAAAGCAGATGCGGATGTATCTGCTTTTTTTGTGGCGGAAAGGGAGGGATTAATTTGGAATTAAAGGTTTCGCCAAAACTAGTTTTGGCGCTCACGGTCAGAACCGGCACTTTTGTTTTAGATAGTGCAGCACAACGGGCTAAAAACTCTCCACCGGAGAGTTTTAGTCGCCGCTACGCGATACGACCGCCCTTTCGAATCCACGTTCAATCTTTCCACCGCAAAAAAAAAGCAGATGCGGATTCATCTGCTTTTTTAGTGTGGCGGAAAGGGAGGGATTAATTTGGAATTAAAGGTTTCGCCAAAACTGGTTTTGGTGCTCACGGTCAGAACCGGCACTTTTGTTTTTAGATA
>JAFXFQ010000107.1 GCA_017520365.1 Clostridia bacterium | reverse complement strand
TGTGTAGCCTGCGAGTGTATCGTCAGAGTAGTCGCTGCCTGCAGGAGCTACGATACATTCAGTAACGCCGAGGGGGTTGTTGGAGAAGCTTGTCATACCCTTGTTGGATGTGTTCTCCCAAGCCTCAGAGAAGCCGCCTGCGATCTGAGAATAACCGAAGAGGAAGTCAGGAACGTTAGTGGAGCTCCAGGGTCTCTGCACATCTGCAGTTACTGTGAAGTCAGCACCGTTTGTTACTGCGTTTGCGCCGCCCTTGTCGATTCTCATCTGAACTGCGTCACCGTTCCATGTGTTGGTGGTACCGTTCTTAAGAGAGTGAACGTCGGGATCCTTTACCTTTACAGCTACATAGAATCTGTTAAGGTCCCAACCGAACCATACAGAGTAAGCGAAGTCAACGTAGTCTTCTCTACCTGTCTGGCTGATACGGTTGTAGAAGAATTCATACCAGGGTTCCTGGTCGTCAATAGTTGCACAATCATATGCTTCAACGTCAAATGTGGGCGCACCCCACTCTGCCTCGGTAACAAGACCGTCGATGGTAGGTGCAGATGCGAAATAAAGAGCATCAACATACTCGATGTTAGATGCTGTTGCCTTTGCGCTTGCAGGAACCGCAAATGCTACGCAAGAGAGAAGCATTGTTGCGATAAGAACAAGCGAAATCGTTTTTTTCATCTTGAAAAAACCTCCATATAAAATATTTCAAGCCCGTGTACTCGACACACTTATAGCTTTATACCATAATTGTATACATTTACCCCCTGCTTGTCAATAGCTTTTCATAAAGTTAATAGGCTTTTTTGACCTTGGTAATGTTTTCCTTAAAAAGCAGAATCAGCACATTGCACAAACAAATTTGTGCAATGTGCTGATAATTTTTTTGAGATCAGTCTTCCTTGGCCTTTACGCAAAGCTCGCCGCAGGCGGGGCAAACGATCTCTGCGGGGTCAAGTGTCTCATCGTAGCAGATGGTGTCGCCGCAGTTTTCGCACATGATGCATCTCATGCCCTCCTCGTCAAGGGCAAAAACGTCGCCGTCGTCCTCGTCCAGGTCGTCGCATCCGCAACAGCCCTCGCACTCGCCGTCGCAGTCCTCGTACTCACCGTACTCGTCATCCTCGTCGAAAAGGCACTCGTCCTCCTCATCCTCAAGGTAAACGTACTCCTCAAGGTCTGCAAGGTCATCGTCCATTTCTTCCATATATTCTTCAAGGTTTGCATAGTCATCATCAAGGGTCTCAACCGCCAGGGAGAGGTCGGTCACAAGGTCGATAAGGCCTGCAATAAGCTTGCCCTCTGCCTTTTCCGTATCAAGCTTCATGCCCTCCGCAAGGCCCTTCAGATATGCGCTCTTTTCGCTGATTGTCATAATATTTTTTCCTTTCTTTGTAGAAAAAGGCGTCAAGCCACAGTTATCCTGCAGTTGACGCCTTCTGAGCTTTTGTTCAGTGGTTCGCAGTATTTTCGGTTTACTCGTTTTTACGATTTTACGATGCAAAAGCTTTGACTTCCACCGACGGTGTGCTTGGCACTCCGAAGAGGAGGCGGAGCTTTGGCGCCGTAAGACAGCGTTTCATTTCGGTTTGTGTTACGGATGCAAAAGCTTTGACTTCGACCGACGGTGTGCTTGGCACTCCGAGGGAGGAGGCGGAGCTTTGGCGCCGTAAGACAAAGCGAAATTATGCGCGCTCGAGATATTCGCCTGTACGAGTATCTATCTTAATAGTCTCGCCCTGCTCGATAAAGAGGGGAACACGTACAACAGCACCTGTTTCAACAGTTGCGTTCTTTGTTGTACCTGTAGCTGTATCGCCCTTTACACCGGGCTCTGCATCGATGATGAGAAGCTCAACGAACATGGGAGGCTCTACAGAGAATACGTTACCCTTGTAGGACTTGATCTGGCAGATCATCTCTTCCTTAACGAACTTGAAGTTATCGGAAAGCTTGTCAGCCTCAAGGGGAATCTGCTCATAAGACTCCATGTCCATGAAGTAGTAGAGCTCGCCATCGGAGTAAAGATACTGCATATCCTTACGGTCGATACGTGCGTCCTCATACTTATCTGTGGGGGAGAATGTCTTCTCAATTACAGAACCGGTGATAACGTTTCTGAGCTTTGTGCGGACGAAGGCCGCACCCTTACCTGGCTTAACGTGCTGGAACTCGATAACCTGCATTACGTTGCCGTCCATATCAAATGTGATTCCGTTCTTGAAATCGCCTGCTACTACCATAATTATCAGTCGTCCCTTGCGGGACAGCTCCTTTCGAAATTTAAATAGCTACGGATATTCTAATACAATTCTTTGCATTTTGCAATAGGAAATAAAGATTTTTCTCAATTGTGACAAAGTTTTTTATATTAATACGCCGACAAATCGGGGTTTGAAGGGGAGACGGAATTGGTATATTGTAGGGACCGGCGTCCTCGACGGTCCGCTGCAAACGCAACGAAACGTGATAAATGTTAGTTCGGTTCGTGTGCAGATAGGCGGACCGTCGGGGACGCCGGTCCC
>JAFXFQ010000106.1 GCA_017520365.1 Clostridia bacterium | reverse complement strand
GTCTCAACTGTAAAGTCGGAAAGCTCGTAGGGAGTAATTCCCATATCGGTCATTATAGCGCAGTATGCATAGTATGCGCCAAGGCTGGTCCAGTGGTGGTCAGTCTTGTAGTAAAGGGGCTTTGAACCCTGGGCATTGAGAGTGTCACGGAGATTTATATAGTCAAGACCGAACTCCTTGCAGTAGGTGTCAAGATGGGAGAAAATCCGGTCGGAGTATTCCGTGCCGTAAAGGGTGGGGAGCACCTCGTCCATAACATCCATCTTTCGACCTGCAAAGGCAACTGTGCAGTCGATGCCGTTTTTCTCTGCTACCTGAATGAAGGTATTTGCAAAGCGAAGATTCTTTTTCAGAGCTTCACTGTCGGGGTAGTCACTTCTTGCAACAAGATATCCGTCAGAGCCGAAGATGACATCGTTGTTCTGACCCTTCAGCTGAACAGTCTCGGAAAGGCCCTTGAGACCGATGAAGAAGTTGCGGAAGGGGAACTGATCTGCCATATATGCGCCGAAGTCTTCGGTGAAATCACCGTGAAGAAATCCGTCGGTGGTGAATTCGGGGAAGGAGGAAAGGGTGGTATTCTCCTCCTCGGAGAAGGTCTTATCGGGGAGTATCCAGAAGAAAACTGCGAAGAAGAACACAAATCCGAGAGTCAGTACGGTAACAAGAAGGTTTTCGAAGCGGCTTTCACGGCTTTTTGAGAGCTGAAGCTCCAGGTATTCTGCCGCAACGTCGTCGGCAGTTTTTGATTTTCTTTTAATATCAGCCATTTTTATGCTCTCCTTTCGTTAGAATCTGAAGTAAAGGAAGGGATTATACGAGGAATCCACAAGATAAGCTGTGCAGATTGTGAGAAGTGCAACGCAGCCGATAGCAATGGCGGTACGTGCTGCCTTTCCGCTGGCATATGCCTTGTAGAAAAGCTTTTTGGGGAGAGGGGTGGACGCGAGGCAAAGGATGACGATGAAAGGAATGGACCTGATAAGGTCGAAGGTCACTCCTGCCTCTGTAAATCCTACGGTGCCAACGCCCATCATATAACCGAAATGTGTGAGTCCGGAGATGCCGGAGGGGATATCGTTTGCCACAAAGAGCATCCAGCCGAAGTAAACGACGATTAGGGTATAGATATGAGATACTGCAGAGGGTAGCTTTTTCAGCACCTTGAGCAGTATGAATTTTTCAATGAGGAGGAAGATGCAGTAGTAAACGCCCCAAAGAACGAAGTTCCAGCTTGCGCCGTGCCAAAGGCCGGTGAGCAGCCACACAACGATGATGTTGCGGTACATCTTCCACTTGGCGCATCTGTTACCGCCGAGAGGGATGTAAACGTATTCGCGGAACCAGGTGCCCATGGAGATGTGCCAACGGCGCCAGAATTCGGTAACGCTCTTTGATATGTAGGGGTAGAAGAAGTTTTCCTTGAAGGTGAAGCCCATCATCTTTCCGAGACCGATAGCCATATCGGAGTAGCCTGAGAAGTCGAAGTAGAGCTGGAAGGAGTAGAAGAGAATTCCTGCCCAGGCACTGAGAACGGTGGCTTCTGAGAGGGTGCCTGCACTGAAGGCGTCCCAAAGCTCACCGGCACAGTTCGCAAGAAGGATCTTCTTGCCGAGACCGCAGATGAAGGTGCGGATACCTGAGGCAAACATATCGATGTTGTGGGGTCTCTTTCTCAGCTGGTCATCAATGTCCTGATAGCGGACGATGGGGCCTGCGATGAGCTGTGGGAAGAGAGTAACGTAAGCACCAAAGGATGCAATGTTCTTCTGGACCTTTGCGTTTCCCATATAGATATCCAGTGTGTAGGACATGGTCTGGAATGTGTAGAAGGAGATGCCGATGGGAAGCTCAACGTCGGCCAGGGTCGGGATCTTTTGCAGAAAATCGAGAGGGATGAGCTGCAGGTTTTCTATTATAAATGTATAGTATTTGAAGAAGCAGAGGATAGAAAGATTCACAACGGCGCTTATTATCATAAACAGCCGCGCCTTGTTCCTGTTCGTATCTCTGTATTTGCCAACGAAATATCCGCAGAAATAGTCGAGAACGATTGAGAAAAGCATTATGAAAACGTAAACAGGCTCGCCCCAGCCGTAGAAAATAAGGCTGACAACGAGGAGCACGGGGTTTCTCAGAAAATTGGGAACGAGATAGTAAACGAGTATCGTTACCGCAAAGAAAAGAAACAGGAATTCAAGGGATGAAAAAACCATGGATACAACGCTTTCCCGGCTTAGCAATGAGTATAGCCGTAGTTTTGTCAGTTAAGCCAAACTTAACCAATTAACATTATATCATATTAAGGACAAAAAATAAAGAGGTGAATGAAAAAAATGAGTCAAAGGCGGGTGATTGTGAAAATCAATAAAAAAGTGCAAAACTTTTTTTGCAATATTACTTGACAAACAAAAAAATGTGTGTTATTATACTAAGGCTCAAATGAGTGTGCGCCCTTAGCTCAGCGGATAGAGTGCCCGGCTACGAACCGGTAGGTCGCAGGTTCGAATCCTGCAGGGCGCGCCAGAAAGAAACACCCTTTGTCGATAGACAAGGGGTGTTTCTTTTTAACAAATTCTATGCTATAATCAGTTCGACAAATTCTTATTTATCAGACATTAACTGTCCTATGCTCTAAAAAACCTTGATATTACTGGTTTTTTAGCCTGTTACAAACTCAACTGTTATGTATTTTCCCTTGT
>JAFXFQ010000105.1 GCA_017520365.1 Clostridia bacterium | reverse complement strand
CTTAAAGATAGTTGTATTTACTCTCTGAAGAAGATAGCGGGGATTACCTTCACCACAGCTTACAAAATAAGTGTCGTTGATGTGTCCTACGTCGCATCTTTCATAACCTACGGGTTCTGCGGCAAAGGCAAATGCCTTGCCTGCCTCTTCAAGATATTTAATAGCCATAAAAGCCTCCAAATAGAATTTTTCTTTAGTTTTTCTGCAAAAATGCCATAAATCGGCATCTTTCAACACTAACTACAATTGATATAATTATACCCTTTTCGGCCCTTTATGTCAAGGCCTTTGTACAAATTATATGAATATGTGCCATTTTTATTTACAATAAAGCCAAAATGAAATTCTTGACACCAAAACTTGCAAGGTGTATAATCAGTATATCTATTTTACGCAGGTTGCGTAACCAGAAAGGAAAAAAAGTTATGAACAGAGTATTCAATTTCTCAGCAGGTCCTTCCATGCTTCCCCTGCCCGTCCTCGAAAAGGCTGCGGCAGAGCTTGTTTGCTATGGCGACTCCGGTATGTCCGTCATGGAGATGAGCCATCGATCTCCTGCTTACGAAGAAATTATCACTGCGGCTGAAGCAGGCCTCAGAGCTCTGATGAATATACCCGACAATTATAAGGTACTCTTCATGCAGGGCGGCGCTTCCACACAGTTCGCTTGTGTGCCCCTCAATCTTATGAAGACAGGCAAGGCTGACTACATTCTCTCAGGCCAGTTCTCAACAAAGGCATACAAGGAGGCTCAGAAGTACGGAGACGTACAGGCTGTTGCTTCCTCCAAGGAGCAGAATTTCTCCGAGATCCCTGTTGTGACCCGCGAGACCTTCCGCCCCGACGCAGATTATGTCCACATCTGCTTCAACAATACTATTTACGGAACAAAGTACAACTACATTCCCGATACCGGCGACATTCCTCTCGTTGCGGATATGTCCTCCTGTATCATCTCCGAGCCTGTTGACGTTTCAAAGTTCGGCGTTATCTACGCAGGCGCCCAGAAGAACATGGCACCCGCAGGTGTTACCGTTGTTATTGTTCGCGAGGATCTCATCGGCTATGCACGCCCCGAGACTCCCGCAATGCTTGATTGGAAGAACATGGCTGACAACGGCTCCATGTACAACACTCCTCCCTGCTACTCCATTTACATTGCGAAGCTGGTTTACGAGTGGATCGAATCTCTCGGCGGCCTTGATGCAATGAAGGCGCTCAACGAAAAGAAGGCAAAGCTTCTTTACGACTATCTTGACAGCCAGGACTACTACATCGCCCCCGTTAAGCCCGAATGCCGTTCCATGATGAACGTCACCTTCGTTACAGGAGACGCAGACCTTGACAAAAAGTTTGCAAAGGAAAGCGGCGAGGCCGGTCTCAAGAACCTTAAGGGTCACCGCTCCGTCGGCGGTATGCGTGCATCCATCTACAATGCCATGCCCTACGAGGGAATCGAAGCGCTCATCGCATTTATGAAGAAATTCGCAGAGGAAAACCCCAAGAACTGATAAAGGTAAAGCTGAAATGACAAACATTAAACTTCTCAATAAGATCGCTCCTTGCGGAACAGATATTTTCGCAAAGGACCGCTACAACGTTGCAACAGACGTTGAAAACGCTGAAGCCATTATGGTAAGAAGCGCTTCTATGCACGAAATGACCTTTGAGCCCTCTCTTCAGGCAATTGCCAGAGCAGGTGCCGGTGTAAACAACATCCCTCTTGACAAATGTGCCGACGAGGGTATCGTTGTATTCAACACTCCCGGTGCAAATGCAAACGGCGTAAAGGAGCTTGCGCTTGCAGCTCTCCTTCTCGCATCCCGTGATATCGTTGGCGGAATCAAGTGGGCAAATTCTCTTGAAGCTGACGTAGCAAAGTCTGTGGAAAAGGGAAAGAGCTCCTTTGCAGGCTGCGAGATAAAGGGCAAGAAGCTGGGTGTTATCGGTCTCGGTGCCATCGGCGGTCTCGTTGCAAATGCGGCAGCCGATCTCGGCATGAACGTTGTGGGCTGTGACCCCTTCATGACCGTCTCCGCCGCGTGGAAGCTTTCCCGTGACGTTCACTCTGCGGCAAGCTACGAGGAGATATTCAAGACCTGTGATTACATCACTCTTCACGTTCCCTCAACTCCCGACACAAAGAATATGATCAACGCTGAGACCCTCAATATGATGAAGGACGGCGTTCGCATCATCAATCTTTCCCGCGCAGATCTCGTTAACGCCGAGGATATCAAGGCTGCTATCGAGGACGGCAAGGTAAAGAGCTACGTTACAGACTTCCCCACAGAGGCTACCATCAACTGCCCCGGCATCATCACCATACCTCACCTGGGTGCGTCCACCGCAGAAAGCGAGGATAACTGTGCTGTTATGGCGGCCAACCAGCTCATTGACTATCTTGAAAACGGTAACATCACAAACTCCGTTAACTTCCCCGCAGTTTCCATGCCCCGCAACGGTATGGCAAGACTCGTTGTTCTCCACAAGAACCAGCCCGAGATGATCGCAAAGATCACAAGCGTGCTCTCCGCTGACGGAGTAAACATTGAGAACATGGCCAGCCGCTCCAAGGGTAACTACGCGTGCGCACTTCTCGATTGTGCTCAGGCAGTTACTGCAGAGCAGGTCGCAGATATTGCCGCTGTTGAAGGTATCATTCGCGTTCTCGTTAAGTAATAGACATGATAAAGGAACAGGCTCACGCCTGTTCCTTCAAATTTTTATGAAGATTTTATACGAAGACAAATATTTGGCGGTAGTTTATAAGCCTCCGGGCATCGCCTCTCAGCCCGACACAAGGGGAGGCAACGATATGGTGACTCTTCTCAGCGAAAAATGGCAAAAGAGTGCATTTTGCGTTCACCGTCTTGACACGGCTACCGGAGGCGTTATGGTATATGCCAAGGATTCAAAAACGGCGGGAAGACTGACCGAAGCCCTCTCATCAGACACCGCAAAAAAGGAGTACATTTGTGCGGTTCTCGCAGAAAATGTTGGGAAAGGCAGCATGAAGGACCTGCTCTTTCACGACAAGCGAAAGAACAAGGCATACGTAGTGGACCGGATGCGAAGCGGCGTTAAGGAAGCGCTACTGGACTACGAAGCCGTGGCAAAAAGAGACGGTATCTCTCTTGTCAGGGTGACTCTTCACACGGGACGCACCCATCAGATCAGAGTGCAATTCGCAAGCCGAAAAATGCCACTTCTTGGAGACGGGAAATACGGCTCAAGGACAAATTCCCCTCTTGCCCTGCACTGCTTTCATTTAGCATTTACCCATCCGTATACCGGAAAGCTTACAGACACGGTCTTTCTGCCCGAGGGAGATTGGTTCGGATTTGACACGTCCGTATTAGCCGGTCGATAATTCTCTTTACGGCCTTACTGAAAATAGCACCCTTTTGGGTAATGTCATTAAGTTAAAATAATGACATTACCCATCAGGGTGCTTTTTTTAACCGTTAAGATGCTCAGACAAAAGCTTATACTCGTACGCTATGACGTAATCGGTATATGTGTGATCGTTTGAATAATCACATCTCAGCAGCGTAATATTTCCGTAAGCATCATACTCATAAGTCTCTGTGACCGTCAGCTCGATCTCATCTCCGCTGAAATCATAGCGGCTTTCGGTCTTAGCAAGCTTTCTTCCGTTAGCATCGTATACATAATCACTGACAACCTCGATTTTTGAATATGATCCGCCGGACGTTTTCTGTGTAACCTTTACAAGATTCCCCGCCTCGTCATACTCGTAGACATAATACGCAAAATTATGTGAAGATCTTCCTTCTCGAGATTCTGTAAGAAGCAGGCCGTTTTCATCGTACGTATACGTGATCCACGACATTGACGTTGATCCGTCATAATTGTCTTTTCTGATCAGATTGCCTCTATCATCGTACTGATTAACGACCTTGCCCGATCCATTAACAGGCTTCTGCTCCACACATTTCCCGTTTTCGTAGAACAGCTCAATATCTCTGTTAAACTCATGACCGTTTCCACTGCTTGTTACTCTTACAAGCTCACGGTTTTCATTGTATTCATAATCAGTATCCTGATAATAGTCAGCATCCTCAAGATCGAGGTATTTATCCTTTATTAGGTCGCCGTATTCGTTGTAAAAATGCTCCGTCTGCTCTTTCGGGGAGTCATCATCGGCATCTGTACGCATTTCCTTTACGAGAACGTACTTATCCTCTGTTTTGAGCTCTACGGTATCCTTTTCATCGTCCTTCTCTTCTGTATCCTCTGAGTCGTTGATATTCTCTTCTTCATCCTCCCCATCAGACTCAGGCGTGTATTCTGCATCACCCTTGTTTTCTTCCGTCTCTCCGGTTTGTTGAAGTCTATCATCAGAACTATCTGACATACATGAAACAAGGCTAATAGCAAAAAATGCAGCAAGTATCAAAGATATAAGTTTCTTCATAACTGACTCCTTACACTAATTTAACGGTAACAGTATGTCTTTTCCCGTCGCGGGGGTTGGGAATGATGCTTGTGCACTTTTCTCCGTCGAAGGTATATTCTGTGGCATCTGTGGGACGGGCAAAGCCGAGGCGCTTTTCAACCGTGATATCAAACTCCGTGCCGTCTACGCACACAACGTAGCTTGCCCGCTCAGTATCAAAGGGGAGAACAGGCTTCAGATCGATTCCTCCGTCTACGTGGTTGATGCCGAGGAACTCGTATACTGTGAGAGACAGCCAGCTGGCGGTGCCGGAAAGCATAGGGCCGATATTCTCACCTGTCTCGCTGTTATTATACTGTGTGCAAAAGCGGGGATTACCCTTTGTCACGTAGGGGGTTTTCAGGGTTTGATAAGGAAGAACGAGGTCAAGCATCCAGAAGGCAGTTTCGGCAAATTCTGCGGCAAGCTTTTCGTCCTTTATCACCTTACAAGCCTTGAACATTGCGGCTGTAGCCATCATG
>JAFXFQ010000104.1 GCA_017520365.1 Clostridia bacterium | reverse complement strand
AATGGGACGTCGAGGGCGCCGTCCCCTACCGACTGATCAATCTACACTTCAAACTCCGGTTTAGCGATCCCGTTACGTTTATGAGCGAAAAGGAAATCGTTGACAAACGGACCGTTATTTTATATAATTTAGTTAAAGAATAAAAAATAAAGGAGACCGCCATGAAAAGGATAATTTCTCTTCTTCTGGTATCGGCAATGCTTTTGTCCTGTCTGCTCTGCTTTGAGGCTTCTGCAAGCAGCGCCGATCCTTCCGACAGCTATACTCATATGGACGCCCCTTATGAGGACAGCGGCATTTCCCTCTGGTTTGATTATGCCAGCGAAAAGATCTCTCCCGATTGCACTAAAAGCACGGGTATGGAGACCTTCTCGGTCTATATGGCAAAGAACGAAATTGAGGACGCCCAGTTCGTTCTGTTGGCAGACGGCGAAAGAAGCGGCCTTACCGCATCACTTTCCGGATTTGTGAATGAGGCGGGGGATGCTCTTTCTGCCGACATCTTTATCGAGCTTTATCACGATTGCGGCAGCAGCGGCTTCGTTCCCGACGCAATTCCTCCTCTTTCCGCCTACGGAGCGTTTTCTCTTGAGGCAGGGAAGAGTCAGGCATTCCTTGTGAAGGTGACTACCGAGGAGGATACTCCCTCCGGCTGGTACAGCTCCGATCTTACCGTTTTTGATGCGGACGGCAAGGCTGTTAAGCTTACAAAGATCTTCGTATACGTCTGGGATTTTGCTCTCTCTGAGGAAACAGCCTGCGCTACAAGCATCGGTCTTGACCCCCATTATCTGAACAGCATCTGCGCATCCGACGGTCTTGATAACACCACCCGCTACAAGAACTATTACGACTACCTTCTCGAGAACAGAGTTTGCGCAATGTATCTCCCTTATGAGATCCATGAGAAGGATGTTACCACCTATCTTGACAACCCCCGTGTAACAGCATTTCAGCTCCAGTCCGACAAGGGCGGCATTGAGATAGACTATAACCAGCGCGCGCGTCTTCTTATGCAGCTTTTCGGCAAGGAGGAGTATGCTCACCGCTTTGAAAAGGCGTATTACTTTGCAGGCGCTCTGAACGATTATAAAAACGTTCTCGACCCCCTTCGCCCCGACCAGCTTGAGACTCTTAAGACTGCATACGATACGGAGATGGCACCTTTCATAAAGGTCCAGCCCTCCTATAGCGATATTCCCGTAAACTTTATCAGCACCTACTTTGCAGATATCGATTATACTCTTGCCGACGGTACCGTTATCGACCAGATCGATTACTATGACGATTTCGTAAACCTTCTTTGCTCAAAGCCCTTTGCGTATACTGAGGACTGGGAGCTTTCCACCCCCGGCGCAAAGCTTATGCAGCCTGAGAAGTGGACAGCAGTATACGGTACCTTTAAGGATAGAATGGCGGCATATAAGGCTGACGGCAACAAGGTGTGGTGGTTCCTTTCCTGGGACGTTGAGGCACCCTATATCAATTACTATATGCAGACGGACGGCGTAGCCCAGAGACTTCTCTTCTGGCAGCAGTATGACTGTGGTGTTGAGGGCTTCCTTTATAACTTTGCAAACTTCTGGATCGGCGATTGCGCTGACCCCTATAACAACAATGTTACAAACTCCGCATATCCCAATGCTCACGGTGAGTCTATCCTTATTTACCCCGGTGCGACCTACGGCCTTACTACTCCTGTGGGAAGCCTTCGTCTTGAGGCTATGCGCGATGGAATAGAGGACTATCAGATCTTTACTATGCTCGACGGCTACAGAGAGGGCGCATCTGCGGCGATCATTGATAAGATGACAACAGGTGTTGTTACTTATTCAACAGACGACGCATCATATTATGAAACAAGAAAGGCCCTCGGTAATGCACTTGAGGCGGCAGAGAGCGGCGAGTGTGTTCACGAATATGTCCTTGCTCCCGAAAGCACAGCTCCTACCTGCACAGATGAGGGCCGCAGCGTATACACCTGTGTCCACTGCTCGGACGAGTACGTTCAGGTTGTCGATGCACTCGGCCATAGCTATGTTGACGGCACTTGCACGGCTTGCGGTGCGGTTGACCCGGATGCCTTGCCGGATGTTATGGCAGGAGACGTGAGCGGCGACGGAAAGATCAACGGTATGGATATCAATATCGCCAAGCGAATTCTGTCAGGCACCGCAGAGCCGACAGACGATCAGATTGCCGCGGCAGACGTTAACGGTGACGGCACTTTTAACGGATTGGATGCAAACCTTCTTTCAAGATTCGTTTCCGGATCGATAAATGATTTCAACTGAGAAAAACGCCCTTCGGGGCGTTTTTTCAGACTGTCGAAAAAGGCGCAGACCGCAAAAGTGTCAAAACAAAGACAGCCAAGTTATAGCTTTAACCGTAAAAGGTAATTCAACTAAAAATCAAAGTCATATTAAAGAAATCCCCTGATTATCAGGGGCTTTCAAGCTTTTCGCCCTTTCAAGCCCTGTCGTACCTTTGTACGCCGACGGCCTTGAAATGACGAAATCTGCATCCTTCTCGACAGTCCGTGTCAGCTTGTCGATAACTTTATCGACAAGCTGGAAAAACGCCCTTCGGGGCGTTTTTTGTTTTTTTGCGATAGCCCTTGATCCGTTTGCAAAGTCGCATTTTAAGGACGTATTTTTTTCAATAATGTGCGATATATATATAAATATATATTAATTTAATGTATATTTACTATTGAAAAACGCTTTTTGAAGGAGTATAATTATTGTATGTAATTGTGTGCGGAGGTGACAACATGAGAAACGAGCACTATGCGCTTTCCTTTAATGACGGCTTGTGGTATCGTGCATACCGATATTTCGGTTGTCACTGTACCGATGGCGGATTTATCTTTCGCACGTGGGCTCCCAGAGCAGAGAAGGCTTTTATAGTGGGCTCCTTCAATGACTGGGGTGAGGCGCACCCTATGAGCCGTGTTGCCGGTACCGACGTATGGGAGGGCTTTGTCTCCCGTGACGTGGCGGAGCTTGGGGATCTTTACAAGCTTAAATTCGTTGCCGACGGAAATGAGATCTATAAGGCAGACCCCTTTGCCGCATATTCCGGCCTGTGGCCTGAGAGCGCCTCAAGAGTTT
>JAFXFQ010000103.1 GCA_017520365.1 Clostridia bacterium | reverse complement strand
TATCAATCCTTGTGCTACAGACGTTTGGTATTGATGTATATGTTATGTTTGCAATGGGACGTCGAGGGCGCCGTCCCCTACCGACTGATCAATCTACACTTCAAACTCCGATTTATCTGGTAAAAAAGAACACTTCCGCTTTTGCGGAAGTGTTCTTTTTTAAAATATCATCATCCAAAGGAACATAAAGCCTGTGAGAATTGCGAGAAATGAAAAATTGAAGGCTGTGAACTGTACGATATATGCGACGGCCTTTCCGGGATTGCGATTTGTGTATTCACGGAAGGTGATAAGGCTTGCCAGAGATGCGATAAGCGTGCCCGCACCGCCGATGTTAACGCCCCAGAGAAGCTCTCTGTAATTATCCGTAAACTGAGAAAGAAGGATAGCGGAGGGAACGTTGCTTATGAACTGGCAGGAGATAACGCTGAAAAGGAGGGTGCTTCTTTCAAGAAGGATGGAAAAGACATCGCGAAAAACGTCGATGCGTGCCATATTCCCCGCAAAGATGAAAAAGAAAACAAAGGTAAAGAGAAGACCGTAGTCAACCTCCGTGAGAGCCTTTTTGTCTGCAAGCAAAAGCACGGGAGGAATAACGAGGAGTCCTATCCAGTAGGGTATTCCCCTGAAAACAATGGCAATGGAAAGAACAAAGAGAGCCAGATAAAGAGCGCATCTCTTAGGGTCGAGGCTGATATTTTCCTCAGGCACCTTCAGAGGCTCTGCCTTCACGAAAACAAGACAGCAAACGGTTATAAGCACCACCGCAAGGATGAAGGGAGGCGCCATAACAGCCATAAATTCAAGGGTGGGGATATTGAATTTTGAATAGAGGTAAAGATTCTGAGGATTGCCGAAGGGGGTCAGCATACCGCCAAGGTTCGCTGCAATGTTCTGCATAATAAAGGTGAAGGCCATATATTTTTCCTTGCCCGTGGAGGAGAGAACAAGATATCCCAAGGGAAGGAAGGTCAGAAGGGCCATATCGTTTGCAATGAGCATTGAGCCGATAAAGGTTATGTAAACGAGAGCAAGAACGCTTAGCCTTGCCGTTTTGAAGATGCTTACCACCTTTGCGGCAAGAAGGTAGAAAAAGCGAATGTTCTTTAATGCGCAGACTACTGCAAGAACGCAGAAAAGACAGGTAAGTGTTTTCAGATCGAAATACTCAACGTATTTTGCATCCGGAGGCACAATGATAGTGGTAATGGCGGCGCAGAGAAAGGCTATGCAGAGAACTGCATTCTTTTTGATGAATTCCGGAAAGCGGTGTACGTACAGCGGCGCCGTAGATACGTGGTTCATCCTTTTTTACCTCTTGTTCTTCAATTTGCGTGCCGATAAAAATGCACACATCTTTTTAATGATATCATATCTGCAACCGAATTTCAATATATTGCCTAAAAAAATCAAAAAATTCTGTGCAAAAAGTCAACAGCGCCGCAACAGGAGACAACTGATGCAATCAAACGTCAAGTTAGTCAAATGCATAAAATACGCACAAGGCACAGCTAATTTTACAATTGCATAAAACCACCATCCCTTGCTGCGCAAGGTGTGCGGCGGCAATCACATTTTTCGAAAGCCATTTCCGAGAACGTCTCTGGCATCGCAAATCGTCAGAAACGCATCCTTGTCCGTTCTGCGGACAAGCTCCGTAAGGGCAAAAAGCTCGCTTTTGCGGACAGCGCAGAAAAGCATCTTGTTTTTCTTTTTTGTATATCGTCCCTCGCAGTCAACGGCGGTGACCCCTCGGTGCAGCCTTTCCATAATACGATCTGCAATAAGGTCGTGATGACCGGAGATTATCAATACAAGCTTTGATCCGCCGAAGCCGTCGAGAACGTAGTCCAGAGCTGTAGAGAAGCACCATAGGGAAACGAAGGAAAACAGAATACCGCCGCCGGCTTGCAACAAAAGAGCGCAGGTAATAACTATGGCCGCATCAATGGCAAGGATAAGCTTGCCCGTAGAAATAAAGGAAAAGCGGCGGTGAATAATGTGTGCAGAAAGGTCGCTTCCGCCCGTAGTGAATCCCTTTGAGAGAAGTATGCCCGTGCCTGCACCCATAGTAAGGCCGCCGAAAACGGCAGACAGAAGAGGGTCGTAATTGGGATATGAAAGAGCAGAGAGAAGGTCTGTTGCAAGAGACGTGCCGAGAACGCCTAAAAGAGCGTTGAAAAGGCCGATGCTGCCGCCTCCCGTGCGTATCTCAATAAGGAGCAAGGGCAGGTTCAAAAGAACGGTCATAAGTCCGACGGGTGTGTGGAACAGGTGGTTCAGGGTGGTGGCAATGCCTGTAAATCCGCCCATAGTGATTCCGCCGGGAGCAATGAACATATTGACGCTGAGACCGTACAGAATGGAGCCGCCCACCCACACACTTATTTTTGTAACAGCGTATCTGATGCCTTCTTTTTTGATTTTCACAGTATCCCCCCCATCAAGGTTATATTTCCCCAAAGAGGGGCATAAGATGTACCGTATTTCAGGAAAGGAAAGGAAGACCTATGGAAGAGAAAGTCAGGGAAAACGTTTATATGCCCGAGGGAGGGCTTTGGGAGACGGACAGTAACGTCATGTACACGTCATCGCTTAAAATGCTTGAAAAGGCAATGTATAAGGGAAAGATACTGGAGGGGCTGTGCACGGTCTGCGATTGCAGGGATATGAGTCTCCATATAGATCTTGGGTGCTGTGAGGGGATAATCCCGAAGGAGGAGGCACAGTATTCTCCTGAAGGGGGAAAGGATATCGCTGTGATCACAAGGGTGGGAAAGCCCTGTGCCTTTAAGGTGCTGAAGGTGGTTTCGGGAGAGCGCCCTTACGCTGTTCTTTCAAGAAGGGCGGCACAGAAGGAGTGTGTGGAGGAATACACCTCAAAGCTGAAACCGGGAGATATCATACCTGCAACGGTGACCCATCTTGACTCCTTCGGTGCGTTTGTGGATATAGGATGCGGTATCGTATCGCTGATCTGCGTCGATTCCATCTCGGTTTCGAGAATATTTCATCCGCGGGACAGACTTTCCGTGGGGGAGAGGATAAACGCAGTTGTGAAAAGCGTTGACAGTGAAACGGGGAGAATGTATATGAGCCTTCGGGAGCTGCTGGGCACGTGGGAGGAGAATGCAAGGGCATTTGTTGCAGGCTCCTGCGTTGCGGGAGTAGTTCGAAGCGTTGAGGAATACGGTATATTCGTTGAGCTGTCCCCGAATCTGGCAGGACTTGCGGAGTACAGAGAAGGAATATCCCCGGGAGACTCCTGCTCTGTGTACATAAAAAGCATCATACCCGAAAGGATGAAGATAAAGCTTGTGATCATAGATAGCCTGAAGGGAGAATCGCATCTGCCCGTTAAATATTATACCGACGTGG
>JAFXFQ010000102.1 GCA_017520365.1 Clostridia bacterium | reverse complement strand
GGAAGAATTGTGCGACAAAATGGCTATCAATCCTTGTGCTACAGACGTTTGGTATTGATGTATATGTTATGTTTGCAATGGGACGTCGAGGGCGCCGTCCCCTACCGACTGATCAATCTACACTTCAAACTACGATTTGTCGGGAGCTTGTGATTGATACTAAATCCTTTTTCAATTATAATTTTACAAAAAGATTCCCAAATTAAAGTTGAAAAGGCCTTGATTTTTCTCGGGTGGGGTGTTATAATCATACGGTAAATGCTGAGATGAAGACGGCAAAAGCAGTTTGGGGATCCAAAGAGAGGTGCGACTCGGCTGAAAGCGCACTGTTCCCGTGCCGGCGCCTTTCCCTTCGGAGCACGATGGGTGACAAGTAGTCCATCGGGTGAGCGCACCTTACAGCGCTATGATGTGCAGGCATCGAAAGTGCCGTTTTTTAACGGAACACGGGTGGTACCGCGGAAAATTGTTTTTTCGCCCCGACTTTTGTCGGGGCTTTTTTATTTTTCAGTTTAAAATTTTTCTAAAATACAGAAAGGATATGCTATGTCACAGAGAACTAACGAAGTGCGCGAGAGCTTCCTTCTCGCCATTGCAAGCGTTGCGACTGTCGATGAGCTTGAAAAGCTCAGAGTTGAGTACATCGGCAAAAAGGGCCTTGTTACCGACCTTATGAAGGCCATGAAGGACATCCCGAATGAAGAAAAGAAATCCTTCGGTCAGGCTGTTAACGCCCTCAAGACAGAGGTCGAGGGCCTCATCACAGAAAAGAGAGAGGAGCTCAAAAAGAAAGAGATCGAGCTTGAAAACGCTGCGATGCCCGAGTTTGACGTTTCCACCCCTGCAGATCTAAAGCGCGG
The DNA here is from genome assembly GCA_017520365.1 of Clostridia bacterium. Lineage (GTDB taxonomy): Bacteria > Bacillota > Clostridia > Oscillospirales > CAG-272 > Avispirillum. The sequence goes on along the minus strand of JAFXFQ010000102.1, from coordinate 4,037 downwards.
CTCTTATCATCCCATCACTCTCGTTCAGCGCCAGTGCGAGGACATCTTCCGCTCCATGGGCTTTGCGGTAGAGGACTACTCTGAGATCGTTACCGACTACGAGTGCTTTGAGGCTCTCAATATCCCCAAGGATCACCCTGCCCGCGATATGCAGGACACCTATTATCTTGAGAACGGTCAGCTGTTGAAGAGCCACACCTCTGCGGCTCAGAACGCTATCTACAAGAAATACAAGGATGCTCTCATTAATGAAGGCAAGCCCATCAAGGCTATCTTCCCCGGCAGATGCTTCCGTAACGAGGCAACTGACGCCTGCCACGAAAACACCTTCTTCCAAATGGAAGGCGTTATGGTTGACAAGGACATCTCCATCTCCAACCTTATCTTCTTTATGAAGACGATGCTTTCCGAGGTATTCCGTAAGGATATCAAGGTAAGACTCCGCCCCGGCTTCTTCCCCTTCGTGGAGCCCGGCTTTGAGCTTGACATCTCCTGCCTTATCTGCGGCGGCGAGGGTTGCCCCTCCTGCAAGCACTCCGGCTGGCTCGAGCTTTGCCCCTGCGGTATGATCCATCCCGAGGTGCTGAAGGCAGGCGGAATTGACCCCGAGGAATACACAGGCTTTGCCTTCGGTCTCGGCCTCACCCGTCTCGCTATGATGAAGTACGGCGTTAAGGATATCCGTGACCTCAACAGCGGCAGCCTTAAGGTGCTTGATCAGTTTACTGACGACAACTAAGAAAGGAGAAAAGAGAAAATGTTTATTTCAATGAATTGGATAAGCGACTACGTTGACTTCACCGGTCTTGACAAGATGGAGCTTATCAACAAATTCTCCCTCTCCACAGCAGAGGTTGAAAACGAGATATTCTTCAAGGGCAGCGATATTTCAGGTATCGTTTGCGCGCAGATCCTCAGCGTTGAGGACCACCCCGAATCAAAAAAGCTTCACCTTCTCAAGGTTGACTGCGGTGAGGATGCTCCCTGCGACGTAGTTTGCGGCGCTCCCAACGTCAGAGTCGGTATGAAGACCGCCTTTGCAAAGCTGGGCGCACAGATCGGCGATATCACCATCGCTCCCCGTAAGCTTGCAGGCTACACCTCCAACGGTATGTGCTGCTCGGAGCGCGAGCTGGGCATCAGCGACTCCAACGACGGAATCATGGACCTTTGCGACTGCATCCCCGTAGGCACAGATCTTAAGACCGTATTTGATATCGATGACATAGTTTTCGAGGTTGACAACAAGTCCCTCACAAACCGCCCCGACCTTTGGGGTCACTACGGTATCGCAAGAGAGTTTGCCGCTATTGCAGGCAGAGAGCTCAAGCCCCTCAGCCTTGCAGACCTTTCCGTCTACGAGGATCTTGACAAGGTAGACCTTAAGATCGAAGATCCCCTTTGCTACAGATACTCCTCCATCAAGTTTGAAAATATCCGTCGCCACGTGAGCCCCGTGAATATGCGCATCCGTCTCTACTACTGCGGTATGCGAGCGCTCAACTTCCTCGCGGACATCACAAACTACATCATGCTTGAAATGGGTCAGCCCATGCACGCATTCGATGCAAGAAAGGTTGAAAAGATCCGCATCAAGAAGTTTGATGCACCCTTCACATTCACCACTCTTGACGGCGTTGAAAGAAACATTGACGAGAACACTCTCATGATCTGCAACGGTGACACACCTGTTGCCATCGCAGGTATTATGGGCGGTCTCGACTCCGAGATCGTTGAGGACACCTCCACTCTTACTCTTGAGTCTGCAACCTTTGATGCAGCCTCCATCCGCAAGTCCACTGTTCGTCTTGCCCACAGAACCGACGCTTCTCAGAGATACGAGAAGAGCCTTGACCCCGAGATGACCACTGTGGCAGTTGCAAGATTCGTTCAGCTCCTTACAGAGAACGATCCCGAGGCAAAGGTGGTTTCCGCTCTCACTGATGAGTATGCACGCAAGTATGACAACGTGGAGCTTTCCTTTGACAAGGCATTTGTAAACAAGTACACGGGAATTGAGATCTCCAACGACACAATCGTTAAGACTCTCAAGGCTCTCGGCTTCGGCGTTACCCTTGAAAACGACAACTTCCACGTTTGCGTTCCCTCCTGGAGAGCAACAAAGGATGTTACCATCAAGGCTGACCTTATCGAAGAGATCACCCGTATCTACGGCTATGACAACTTCGACGTAAACACCGCAAAGGCCCCCATCTACCCCGTTCGTACCGCTGTTGAAAAGACTGACGAGAACAGGATCAAGGATCTTCTCGTTAAGCGCTTCTCCCTCCACGAGCTTCACTCCTACGTTTGGGCATACCACGATGAATACAAGGCTCTCGGGCTTGATATTGAGAAAAACGTTGAGCTTGTAAACGCTACAAACCCCAACATCAAGACTATCCGTAATTCTATCGTTCCCACCCAGCTTTGCCAGGTCAAGTACAACACCTCATATGCCTCCGATTTCGGCGTTTTCGAGATCGGCAAGGTGGTAAACGGATTCAAGGATAACGGTCTGTGCGATGAGCACAAGAAGCTTTGCATCACTCTCTTCTCAAAGTCCAACGATATGGAGAAGACATATTTTGCTCTCCGCGACATTATCGCAATCATTACTGACGAGATCAAGCACCGCTCCATCACCTTTGAGCGTGCAGAGGCGTGCCACTCCTACCAGCATCCCAAGAATCTCAATAAGATCTATTGCAACGGCGTGCTCCTCGGCGAAATGGGCATAGTAAACGCAGAGGTTTCTAAGAAGATCGACAAGAAGGCGAACATCGTCTTTGCAGAGATCGACATTGAGGCGTTTGCGTCTGTCACAAACGCAAGCATCAAGTACGAGGCGCCCTCCAAGTTCCCCGCTATCGAGATCGACCTTTCCTACATCTCCGATTCCTTTGCGCCCATTGCAAAGGCCATCGAGGAAGCAGGCTGCGCACTTATCAAGAAGGTAGGCGTTGTTGATACCTATACCGATGAAAACGGCAAGTCCATCACCATCCGCATCACCTTCTCCCACCCTGAGAGAACTCTGACTAAGGAAGAGGTTCTCGCTGTTATCAACGGCATCACCGCAGCTCTTGAAGCCGCTGGCATCCGCCTCAAGGGCGAGATCGCACTTTAAAGCAAGCATCCGGAGGTCGTAATGGATCATAAAATGACTATTGCGGGACTTGAGAGGCATCTGCCTCTCTGTCCCCTTAACGAAAATCTTTATATCGGCGCATTCGTTATCTTCGGCGACCCTGAGCTTACAACTGCGGCAGCAGGTGAGCTTCTCAAAAGGGCTCCTGAATATGACTATATCATCACAGCCGAATCAAAGGGTATTCCCATCGCTCACGAAATGGCACGTCTTGCGGGAAATCAGAAATATTTTCTTGCAAGAAAGAAGCCCAAGCTTTATATGACAGGCGTTTTTGAGGTAACTGTCCGCTCCATCACCACCGAGGGAGAGCAAAAGCTTTATCTTGACCGTGCGGATGCCCAGCTTATGGCAGGTAAGCGAATCCTCATCGTTGACGACGTTATTTCAACAGGCGAATCTCTCCGTGCAATTGAGGAGCTTGTTAAGGCTGCCGGCGGCAACATTGTCGGAAAAATGGCAATTCTTGCCGAGGGCGATGCCAAAGACCGCAACGACCTTATCTACCTTGAGCACCTCCCCCTTTTCGATAAGGACGGAAACGCAATATAACAAAAAGCCTGCCGTAGGGAGACACTTCATAAAGAAGTGTTCTCCCTACTTGCTTTTTATACAACAAAAAAACCGTTGCTTTTCAGCAACGGTTTTTAATAATCGTATAATTATGCCTCAGGAGCATCTGTTACCTCGGGGGTTTCTTCTGCTGCGGGAGCGTCTGTTACCTCAGGGGTCTCTTCTGCGGGAGCATCTGTTACCTCAGGAGCGTCTGTTGTCTTTTCAGATTCAGACTCGGGTGCCTTATCGGACTCGGGTGCCTTTGTTGTATCAACGTGAGCATCTGCAGCGTGGTCAGCCTTGCCGTCACCGTCATGGTCGTGGTCAAGGT
>JAFXFQ010000101.1 GCA_017520365.1 Clostridia bacterium | reverse complement strand
GCGGCGGACATCTCCCCGGCGAGATCGTTCTCATTGATTACAAAAACAAAGTTGCCTTTACAGGTGACATTTATGTTAACATCAAGGGTATGACTCCCGAGCAAAGAAAGTATAATCAGTATGCCCCTATCCTTACCACCTCTGTTGATACGGACAAGGCTAAATGTGCACTTCAGAGAGAGGCCATTATGCAGCGTCTCGGTGCAGGCAAATGGCTCGTTTTCGGTGCTCACGGTGCTGCGTTGAGCTATGAGACTAAAATCGGAGGTATCTAAGGGTGCCTATTCAATTATCCGATCACTTTACACTTAAAAGGCTGATAAGATTCACTTTTCCCTCCGTTATTATGATGATATTCACATCCATATACGGAGTGGTTGACGGCGTATTCGTTTCAAACTTCGCGGGTAAGACGCCCTTTGCCGCGATCAACCTCATAATGCCCGTTTGCATGGTATTCGGCTCTATTGGCTTTATGATAGGAACAGGCGGCAGTGCTCTCGTTTCCATGTTTCTCGGCCAAGGCAACAGCAAAAAGGCACAAAAGGCCTTTTCACTGTTGATCTACGCTTCAGCGGTGGTTGGACTCCTGCTTTCCGCTATCGGTTTTATATTCATAGAACCCATCGCCGTTGCACTCGGTGCTGAGGGTGAGATGCTTCGCTGCGCTGTGACATACGGAAGGATATTGATTCCCTTCTCCACGGCCTTCATTCTGCAAAACGAGTTTCAAAGCTTTCTTGTTGCGGCTGAAAAGCCGAAATTCGGACTTATGATCACGGTTATTGCAGGTTTTACCAACATAATTCTGGATGCGGTGTTAGTTGGTTTTTTCAACTGTGGTCTTGTTGGTGCGGCGGTTGCAACCTGCATCAGCCAGATCGTAGGCTGTATTATCCCGCTGATCTATTTTATTACTGACAAAAAGAGCGTGCTTCGACTTGGACGCACAGAGCTTGATATGAAGGTACTCCTCAAGGCATCTGCAAACGGCTCATCGGAAATGATGACCAATCTTTCAATGTCGGTGGTCAACATCCTTTATAACTTCCAGCTTATGCGCTTTGCGGGAGAGGACGGAGTTGCGGCATACGGCGTTATTATGTACGTTAACTTTATTTTCATCTCAATATTTATCGGATTCTCCATTGGAAGCGCACCTGTTATCAGCTTCCATTACGGAGCCGAAAATCACAATGAGCTAAAAAGCCTTTCAAAAAAGTGCATCGGCATAGTTAGTGTATGTGCGGCTGTGATGACAGCTCTTTCGTTGCTGCTTGCTTCTCCGCTCTCCTCCCTTTTCGTTGGATATGATCCTGCACTTCGTGAGATGACACGGCACGGCTTTGTTCTCTACAGCATTTCATTTTTGATCATTGGCTATAACATATTCGCATCATCCTTTTTCACGGCTCTCAACAACGGCATCGTATCTGCAATCATATCGTTTTTGAGAACTCTGGTCTTCCAACTGGTGGCCCTCTCCATCCTGCCTATCATTCTCAAGCTTGACGGAGTCTGGCTGTCGATTACCTTTGCGGAGCTTCTTGCACTTATTGTCAGCACATATTTCTTCATAAAAATGAGAAAAAGGTATAATTATTAAAACGATCATGTACAAAATAGAAGAAATCGATAAAAACCTCAAAACGAGCGAGATCGACGGCTGCGATCTGGTATTTTGCGACGTGAAAAATCCCCCGTTCTCCGTCAGCGGCTTACTTGTTCCCGATGAGCTTCGTCGGCTTCCCCGGCTTACAGGCGTTTATGACGGAGTTAATATCCTTTCACAAAACACTGCCGGAGGAAAGGTTCGTTTTTCAACAAACTCGCCCTATATTGCCGTCTATGCGGAAATAGGTGATGCCTGCCATATGGGTCATATGGCTATTTCAGGCTCCTGCGGATTCGATCTTTACAGGCTTTGTGACGGTGAAGAGCAATTTGTTGGTGCATACATACCTCCAACGGGCATTGTTCACGGCCAGACGCATTTTCACAGCATCAAAAAGGTGTCCCACACATTTACCGAGATGACAGCATATACCCTTTATATGCCTCTTTACAACGGAGTCAAGACTCTTCACATAGGTCTTGCCCCGGGCTCAGCTATTGAAAAGGGGGCCGATTTTCTTATGGAAAAGCCGATCGTATACTACGGCTCATCCATAACTCAGGGGGGATGTGCGTCACGCCCCGGAAATGCATATCCGTCTCTTATCACCCACAAGCTGAACGTCAACCATATAAATCTAGGCTTCTCCGGCTCTGCCTGCGGAGAGATGGGAATGGCTGACTACTTAGCGGGACTTTCAATGAGCCTTTTCGTATATGATTATGATTACAACGCATGGAATCCCGAACACTTAGCAGAGACTCACGAGGTGTTTTTCAAAAGGATAAGACAGGCACAACCCGATCTTCCCGTTATTATGCTGTCTGCCCCGTGCATAGTCGTTGATAGTGATAAAAGTCTGAGAAGAGATATAATAAAATCGACGTACGAAAGCGTCGTTGCAAAGGGAGACAAAAACGTTTGGTTTTTGGACGGCGGTCAAATTTACGACGGTATCTTTGCCGACTGCTGCACCGTTGACGGTGTTCACCCAAACGATCTGGGATTTGCAAGAATGGCAGAAAAGCTCCTCCCTATCGTTAAAGAGGCATTGAAAATGTAAGCCTAGAAGCAGAGGCCGAAAGGTCTCTGCTTATTTATTGTGAATACAACAAGGTTCCGGGGTACCCACCCGCAATTTTAATTGCGTATGGTGGGTCGGGTTCTTATTGTGAATACAACAAGGTTCCGGGGTACCCACCTGCAATTTTAATTGCGTATGGTGGGTCGGGTTCTTATTTGATGATGCACAATCGACAAGAATAGCTATTGACAATAAATAATATTTATGCTAAAATTAACATGTGAAGGAATCACTTACGCACTAATATTATCACGGTGCGCTATTATATGATAAGCTTTTTGCGCACACGTAGTATCAGGCTAAGTGTGCGCTTTTTGCCCAATCAATTCTTTAGATAACCTGACAACCTGAGATAGTGATAGCAATTTATCAGAATCAAAAGTATATCATACAGCTACCATAGACGATTAAAAAAACACGGCCGAAACGGCCGTGTTTTTTATCTTATCTAATTATTTACTTTCCGAAATATGCATCGATGGCTTCCCATACTGCTGTAGGCTCTTCTGCATCGTAGATGGCAAGAACGAGCATATTATCTCCGTACTGACGCCAGATCTTATCGGGGTTTGAAAGGGCCCATTCTACCTTCTGGTACTCCTCAGGCATATACATCTGGAGGGCGCTTCTTCTTGAATCAATATATTCATCGGTAATAACTGCCTTTACCTCTGCGAAATCATCTGCCGTCATTCCGTCCTCAAACTTGAGGATAGCAATTGTATTGCTGTAATCGGAGGGCATTGTGATAACGTAATCTGAGAGGAGCTCGTATGCATTGATATCGATCACACCGTATATCCAGCATACCATCTCATCGGGGTCTGCATCCTTATAGAGTGGCTCGGATACCTTATCGGCAAAGGGTGCTTTCTTTTCGATTGCTGCTACCATATCGGCAAGAACCGCGTCCTTAACGGCGATAGGCTCGCCTTCATCCGCAGGATCATCCTTTGCAGGATCATCCTTTGCAGGAGCATCATTATTTGTTTCTCCCGGCTTTACTGTATCGTCATCGGTCACATTTACTTCAACCTTGCAGGCAACAAGTGAAATCATCACCATAAGAACTGCAAGAAACAAACTGATCTTT
>JAFXFQ010000100.1 GCA_017520365.1 Clostridia bacterium | reverse complement strand
CCGTCCCCTACCGACTGATCAATCTACACTTCAAACTCAAATTTGAAGTGGTGATGAGGATAGTGAGAATGCCATTTCCACCTGTCATTCTTTATAAGAAAAAAACCGTTGCGATGCAACGGTTTTTAATCGAATCTTATATGGAGTCTGCTTCTCAGCTTTTGGAAATAATATGATATAAAAACAGTGAGGGCGTAATCAAAGAACACGAAAAAACCGTTTCCGAGAACGTAAGCCAAGACTCCGAAGCCTATCTCCTCCGCGGGGATACCCAGCACGAACTTTGCCGCAAGGAGGCACGCGGTGAGCATAATGTTAAAGGAAAAAAGCTTTAATGCCCAGGAAAGGAGCTTTGGGTACTTCTCAAAATACGCCTTAAGTATTGGATAGAGCCCTCCAAGAGCGATATACTCCAGCGCTACGAATTTATCGGGCAGGAACAAAAGGCACAGCACTCCCGTTACGGTACATACAAGCCATGGCCATACCGACCGAAGCTCAATGACCGCAAAGGCACAGCAAAGTGCGCCTACAACAACGGCGCACAGGTCCATAACACCTGTTAATGTGCCGAGATACATAAAAACAAAGGAAAGTGCCGATAAAAGTGCCGCAAAGATCATCCGCTTTGATGAGGCGGCGGTGCTTTTTCTTTTCATATCAGCAGCAGCGGATAAAGTCTCCGCCCATGCACTCACAGCAGCAGTCAAGGCACCACAGGGTCTGACAAACAGAGCACATATCCACGTTGCCTGTGTTTCGGGTGGTATTGTAGGGGGTGTTATAGCCGTATCCGTATGCGCCTGCCGCGCGGTTCAGCTGATCGCGTGCCTGCTGATACTCCATATTCGAGGGGTCCATATAGCAGGCGGTCTCAATGTGCTTTCTCGCCTCAAATACGTGTCCTCTCTGAGCAAGAACGCAGGCCTTCAAAAAGTTCCATTCCGCTCCTCTGTCAGCCGCGGAAATAGAATCAAGGCGCATCTCTGCCTCGGAATAGCGACGCTGTGTAATAAGAGACCTGATCTCCATAAGTCGGGGATCGCTGCTTCTATGCCCCGAATTAGAGGAGGATGAGGATGAGGCGCCTCCTTCTCTTTCTGCCTGGATGCGCTCGTAGGCCTCGTTGACCTCCTTCATCTTTTCCTCGGCAAGCTCCGCAAGGTCAGGATTCTGCTGATAGTTATCAGGGTGATACTTGCGCGCAAGCTCGCGGTATGCCTTTTTTATCTCTTCGTCCGTGGCTGTGCGTGACACGCCGAGGACGGAATAGGGATCTTTATACATAAAATACCTTTCTTACTGTTTGTTCTTATTAAAGATACGGTCTGCCTCCTTAGGCAGGCCCTCGTAAACTATGTTGTATACAAGCTCTCTCGCCTCTGTCATACCGTTGAGGTCAAGCAGGTTCAATGCGCCGACAGCCTTTGAAAGCTCAAGGCGCACCGAGGCAGAAAGCGCCTCGGGAGAGATAGGCTCAAGATTCAGCGGATTGAATGAGCCGCTTTTTTTATCATTTTCCAAATCGTCTGCCGCATCAAGCACGTAGATAACTCGGCCGATGGAATGGCCGAATGCGGCTGCGGCAGTTTTGTCACCGCCGGAAAGGCCCAGAGAGAAAACGTGGGCAAGAAGACGGCCAAAGCAGTCCGCACAGCGGTCAACGGAGGGGCAATTTTCCTTTTCAAGCTCATCAAGAGCGGCAAGGCTCTCGGTTATCTCATCCTCGGGCAGGGGGACGCCCTGCTTTTTTGCCTTTTTCGCCATTCTCACGGCGGCGGGCCAAAGAAGACGGGCTTTCATTTTTGACGCGCCCCTTGAGTCGTTCAAGTCGTCTCTCACCTTTTCACGGGTGAGTATGGCGGCCGCGGCGGCACAGTAAGCGAGCACCGGGTTATCATCCATAATGGGGCGGCGCTTCAAAGGTGAGGCCATACATCGAGTCACCCTGACATTTAAGCCATCGGGAGACTCTATAGCCAGCCTGAATGCGGCAAGAAATGCAAAATCATAGGATAGGGTAAGGCGAGAAGCGCATCCTGTGTGCCGACCCATCGAGCGGCAAAGGCCGCAGTATACAGCTCTGTAAAGCTCGTGTTCTCTTACCCGAAGATCGGGTACGAAGGGCTTTATATATCCAAACATACCAAACCTCCTCATTTTACATCTTATATTACCGCTAATAAATCAAAAATACAATAAACAATCTGTAAATTGTGATAATATATAAAAATAATAATAAAAAATTGTAAAAAAGCACTTGACAAGGGAATAAAGCTGTGATATTATATCTAGGCTGAGTAGCGGAGATGCGGATGTAGCTCAATGGTAGAGCTCCAGCCTTCCAAGCTGGCCACGTGGGTTCGATTCCCATCACCCGCTCCAACCTCTTTCAAATGTGCCCTTAGCTCAGCCGGATAGAGCAACTGCCTTCTAAGCAGTAGGTCGCAGGTTCGAATCCTGCAGGGCACGCCATTCAATTTAATATTATGGTGGGCGTAGCTCAGTTGGTTAGAGCGTCAGGTTGTGGCCCTGAAGGCCGTGGGTTCGACTCCCATCGCTCACCCCAGAAAAGAAACACCCTTTGTCTGATTAGACAAAGGGTGTTTCTTTCAACGAAATAAATCCCTTGCGGGATTTGTGAAATAACGCTTCGCGTTATGAAATAGCTGACGCTATGAAATACGCTGCGGCGTATGAGGGATTTATTTTATTTCACATTTTGCCGCTAAGGCAAAATATTTCATAATCCAAAGGATTATTTCATATTGCGTAGCAATATTTCATTCACTATGCTATAATATTTGCAGAGGTGAGGATAATGAAAGAAAATAAGCTCGTTGAATTATCTATGGATTTCGCTATTAAGATAATTAAACTCTGTGAAACGATCAAAGGTCATTATTCTCTTGTCAATCAATTGGAGCGTTCTGCCACCTCAATTGGTGCAAATATCCATGAGGCAAATTATGCACACGGAAAGCCTGACTTTATTGCCAAATTGCAAATTGCCTTAAAAGAGTGTTACGAGACTGAATACTGGTTGGAGCTGTTTGTAAAATCCGACATTCTGAACAGAGAAACAACTGTTGATCTCTATAATCAATGCGGAACAATCCGCCGCATCTTGATTGCATCCATCAATACCGCAAAGGAGAACGCGAAATGAACTTCTTAACAAAACTGTTTAAGAAGAAACCCGTAGTAGAAATACCGCCAAGGCCTTCATGGGAAACTGTTGTTGAAATGATGTACGACAAGCATCTTGATGCATTTTCTGATGAAGTTGTAAAAGTGATTTATTCAAAAGATCGCTCGATGAGATATGTTGTACTGAAGGACGAAAAGGAGTTTTTCACTTATCAACTGGAAGCAATCTATCAGTACGATGAAGACGAATGGAAATATATTTGTTCACACGACAATGTGCTACCTGCAATGTGGGAACCGTTTAGAGGGATTGTCGGAAAATCCGTTTTTGAAAATTTAGACGAATTGCTTAATGCATTAAAAGCAGAACCGGAGTATAAGCAATATTTTTGATTGCTACACTACTTTTGCTTACTTTTACCTCGATTCTGCTCCGTTTGGTTACTCTTAGGCAGAAAAATCACCCGTTTGTCGGTAGACAGACGGGTGATTTTTTCAGTGATGGGAAAACGAGACTCAACCGTTTGGCCGTTTTTCCCCTCTTTTATACTATGAATCGTCGCTCTTTCACCGAAAAACCCCCGTACTTGTCTTAGACAAGTGCGGGTTTTTTGCTTTTTGTTCCACCTGTCGGAAGGCTTGGCGGCGCAGGAAAAAGACACACGAAAAACCGCAGATTCGGTATTTACAGACGGGGG
>JAFXFQ010000099.1 GCA_017520365.1 Clostridia bacterium | reverse complement strand
TTGTACCATCCAAGTCTCAGAGCATCGATAACGTATGCCGCCGCGTGAGCCTTCGGGAACATGTATTTGATGCGCTTACAGGATTCGATATACCAATCGGGCACGCCGTGCTCGATCATTGCTTCCTCGTACTCAGGCTTCAGTCCCTTACCCTTACGGACGTCCTCCATTATCATAAAGGACTGCGCCTTGTCCATATCGTGCTGCTGGATAAGGTAGAGCATAATATCGTCACGGCATCCGATAACGTCGGAAATTGTACATATACCGTCGCGGATAAGCTCGTCCGCATTTCCCAGCCAAACTCCCGTGCCGTGGGTCAGACCTGAGATCTGCAACAGGTCTGAGAAGTTTTTCGGCTGTGCCTGAATAAGAACTCCTCGAACAAACTTTGTGTTCATCTCGGGAAGACCGAGGGTTCCCGTTTCAACGCCCAACAGGTCCTCCTGAGTAACACCCAGGGGCTCAGGGCTTGTAAAGAGCTTGTAAAGAGCACGGTCGGAAAGATCACATTCAAGAACGCTGGTGTTTGTATATCCCTCAAGACGCTTATACTTGGTGGGAATATCGTGTCCCAGCTCGTCAAGCTTCAGAATAGTGTCGTGGAGATATTTAAACTCAAAGTGGGTGGTGACCGTTGAGGAATTGGGATCGTCCGCAGGGTGCTGAACGGGGCAGAAATCATAAACGTCGTATTCCTGAGGAACAACGATGATGCCGCCGGGATGCTGGCCTGTGGTCCTCTTAACGCCCACGCAGCCTGCGATAAGCCGCTCCACCTCTGCTCGGCAAACGGATATGCCCTTGCCTTCAAGGTATTTTGCAACGTAGCCGAAGGCAGTCTTATCCGCAAGAGTACCGATAGTACCGGCTCTGAAGGCGTGACCCTTACCGAAAAGCTCCTCGGTGTATTTATGGATGTTACCCTGAACGTCGCCTGAGAAGTTCAGATCGATATCGGGAACCTTGTCTCCGTGGAAGCCAAGGAAGGTCTCAAAGGGGATATCGTGTCCGTCACGGTGCATATTCTTTTTACCGCAACGAGGGCAGTCCTTAGGGGGGAGGTCAAAGCCTGATTTCGGGGTGCCCTTGTCGTGCCACTCGGTATAGAGGCAGTCGGTGCAACGATAATGGGGGGGCAGGGAGTTTACCTTTGTAATACCGCCCATCATTGCGGCAAAGGATGAGCCAACGCTTCCTCGGCTTCCCACCTCATAGCCCCATTCCTCGCTTTTTTCAACGAGGCGGCGGGCGATAATATACATTACGGCAAAGCCGTTACCGATAATTGATTCAAGCTCTCTTTCAAGTCGCTCGGAGACCTGCACGGGCAGGTCCTCACCGAACATTTCCCGTGCCTTCTGGTAGCACTTTTCACGGAGCTCGTCCTCACAGCCCTCGATCTTCGGGTCATAGGTGCCCTTGGGGATCGGACGGATAGGCTCTATCATATCGGCAATAAGATTTGTGTTTGTAACTACCACCTCATATGCCTTTTCCTCGCCCAGGTAAGCGAATTCCTTCAACATCTCGTCGGTGGTGCGCATATAAAGCTCGCTTGGGCTGTCTGCATCGGGATATTTCATACCCGCAAATAGGATGCGGCGATAGATCTCGTCCTCCGGGTCCATATAGTGGGCATCGGTGGTGGCACAGACGGGCTTGCCCATCTTTTCGCCAAGAGCAACGATCTTGCGGTTGAATTCCCGAAGATCCTCCTCGTCACGGGCCAGCCCCTTTTCTATCATAAAGCGGTTGTTTGCAATTGGCTGGATCTCGAAATAGTCGTAGAATGAGGCGATCTCTTCGATCTCGGCCTCACCGCGTCCGCTTCTTATAGCCTCGAAAAGCTCACCCGCCTCGCAGGCGGAGCCAATAATGAGACCTTCTCTGAGCTCAATGAGCTTGGTTTTGGGAATTCTGGGATTCCGTCTGTAATAAGTAAGGTAAGAATCGGAGATAAGCTTATATAGATTTTTAAGTCCCGTTTGATTTTTTGCAAGGATTATCTGGTGATAGGTGCGAAGCTTTAATGGGTCAGCCCTTTCACTCATGGTCTCAGACAAGTGATTAAAGTCCATGATGCCCTCGTCGCGGAGCTTGTCTACCATTTTATAGAATATGGCGGACAGCATCTTGGCGTCATCGCTTGCTCGGTGATGGTTAAAGCTTCCAAGAGAGAAATAATCGCAGAGAATGTCCAGCTTGTGCTTTTTCAGCTCGGGGTTAACGTAGCGGGACATGGAGACTGTGTCAAGATAGGGGTTGGGGAAGGGGATACTCGCTTCCTCGCAGACCTTTCTTATAAAGCTTGTATCGAAGTCTGCATTATGGGCAATAAGAAGCCTTGAGCCTGCAAAATCAAGGAATTTGCGAACAGCCTCCTTATTTGACATCTGCCCCCTTACCATATCGTCGGTGATGCCTGTAAGCTCTACAATGTTTTCGGGAATTGGCATTCCCGGGTCTGTCATAATATTCAGCTCATCAATGATCTTTCCGCTCTTTACGAGAACGGCACCGATCTCGGTGATGGCGCAGTTGTGAACGGAAAGGCCGGTGGTCTCAATATCAAAAACTACGAATTCATCGTCGAAATCGCTGTCTGTGTGGCCGAAAACGGCACGGCGTGTGTCGTCGACGAAATATGCTTCTATTCCGTAAAGAACTTTAACGGGATCCTCCTTCATACCCTCAGAGGCAAGCATCGCGGTGGGGAAACCCTGAACGTTTCCGTGGTCTGTAATGGCAACAGCTTTGTGTCCCCACGCCTTTGCACGCTTGACAACGTCGGCAGGGGCGGCAAGGGCATCCATTGTAGAAAGGTTTGTGTGGCAATGAAGCTCGACACGCTTCACAGGCGCATTATCCTTGCGGATGCACTGCTTTATTTTTTTGATACATTTTACGTTGACGTTGTATTCGCCGAATTTGTCGGCGCGGACGCTGCCAACGGCTGCAATGCACATTCCGCTCTTCATGCTCTTTGCAAAGGGCTCTGCCTCTGCGGCGGGCATCTGTAATTTTAAGAATACGGAGGAATCGTTATCGGTGATACCGATGGTGACGGACATATTTTCAGAGTTTCGTATCTCCGCCGCCTCAGACTTGAATATTCTGCCCAGCACCGTAACGCTTCTCATATTCGATTTGATCATTCGAAGGGCAGTTGGATCGGAAATTTCAAAATCCTCCTCGCCGTAGAGAACTTCGTCGGAGTTTGTGTCAAACGTCATACGGCCGCTTTTGAAAATGCCGCCCTCGATCTCCTCTACCTCTTCCTCTGCCTCGAAGAGAGAGTCGATCCTCTGATACTGAGGGGTCTCCGCCGCCTTCTTTGCGGCCTCCTGAGCCTCCTCCTGACGGCGGCGCTCCTCGATTATCCTTGAGTATTCAACGGCAGCCTCCTGTGTTCTGCGGAGAAAGTCAGCCTGTCGTTCAAGGTATTCCGTGTGGAATTTTTCATAGTCGTCTCTCTGATCGATGACCGTCTCGTAGTTGAGTCCGAATTCGCTTCTGATGATGCCTGAGATTATCTCTCCCGCACGTCCAAGGTCAAGAAGCTCCACGCCTCCGTGGGAATAAGGAACGGAAACGGTGATAACGCCGTCCTCAATAACTGTTTTGCAGTTGTCGAAAAAGCCGTGAGTTACGGCGCCGACTCTGCGTGCCTCGGTAAAGACCTCCCCCATGTAATCAAGGGAAAACAGCTCTGTGGGATATTTCGGCAAAAGCCTAATAAAACTGAGCTCATATAGTTCGCAAAGCTCCTCCTCGATTCGGTAGAGGTCACCCTTATCAGCAATAAATGGGAGAGAAAAGCGCACCTCGTATGCCTTCCTCTCTCGGTCGCCCGAAAGGTGGGCATCTCCCGACATTTCAAATATTCTTTTTTGATTCTCGCTCTGCGGTGTATAGCGGGAAAATATGGTTTTTAGAGTGCGTCCCTCTGCCATAAGTGTTTGCCTTTCCATATGATAAAGTTATCCTTTCATCAAAGCTTTGATGAAAGGATAACATAAGGTATGAGTCTAAATCAGTACAATATTCAGCCTATGAATTTGACGGTTTCTTCAACAAGGGTCTCAACAACGCGGTCCTCTTCAACTCTGCCGAGAGTTTTTCCGTCCTTGAAGAGAACTGCAAAGCCGTCGCCGCCTGCAATGCCGAAGTCGGCCTCCTTTGCTTCACCCGGGCCGTTTACAACACAGCCCATAACGGCAACGTTTACCATCTTGCCCTTTGTATCGATGGAGGCACTTGCCTCTCGGAAGCGCTCGGCAAGACCGATAAGGTCGATCTTTGTTCTGCCGCAGGTGGGGCAGGAGATTATATTGATGCCCTCGGTAACAAGACCGAGGGATTTGAGGATCTCCTTACCTGCGTATACCTCGCGAACGGGGTCTGCGGTGAGGGAAACGCGGATAGTATCGCCGATACCGTCGCAAAGAAGACTGCCGATGCCGATGGAATTCTTGATAATGCCTGAATATTCGGTACCTGCCTCGGTGACTCCAAGATGAATGGGGTAGCTTGAGCTTTTTGCAACGATTCGTGCCGCCTCGGTCATAGTTTGTATCCTTGAGGATTTGATGGAGATGACCGTATCGTAAAATCCCATATTCTCAAGGCTTTCGGCCTGAGTGAGGGCACTTTCCGCAAGAGCCTCGGGGGTCGGGCCTCCGTATTTTTCCAGAAGGGACTTTTCAAGGCTTCCGCCGTTAACACCGATACGGATAGGAACACCGGAGAGACGGCAGGCATCCGCAACCTCGCGGACCTTCCACTCGGCACCGATGTTGCCGGGATTGATACGCACCTTGTTAACGCCATGCTTTATTGCGGCAAGGGCTATCTTATAGTCAAAATGGATATCTGCAACGAGGGGGACTTTAGCACCTGCCTCCCGTACCTTTGCGAAAACGGGAGCCGCATCCTCATCGGGAACAGCAATACGAACGATGTCGCAGCCTGCCCTTTCAAGGGCAAGGACCTGTGCGGCTGTACCATCAAAATCGTGGGCGGGAACGTTTGTCATAGACTGCACCGTAACGGGGCTTTGGCCTCCGATAAGAGTGCTGCCTACGTTTATCTGTCTTGTAGCGCGTCTCATAGCAATATCCTTTCTTTTTCTTTGATTCGGTTTTTAAAACAGGGTGATAACGTCCTTCACGCAGATGAACAGCATAAGCATCATAAGAAGAACGAGGCCTACGAAATTGATATAGGCCTCGATCTCAGTTTTGAGAGGCTTGCGGCGCACAGCCTCAATGAGAAGGAAGACTATTCGTCCGCCATCAAGGGCGGGGAGGGGGAGAAGGTTCATCACACCCAGATTGATGCTTATGACAACGGCAAGGTAGGTGAAGCTGTAGGCACCCGTATCAGCCGCTTCCGAAAGTGCCTGAGTTACTCCTACGGGACCGGAAACTGCCTCAACGCCGTATCGGCCGCTTATGAGGTCGTAAAGAGATTCCCAGATCATACTGACAGTATGGGTGGTCTTGAAGAAGGAGTGCTTTGCAAAATTTGCAAGTGTGGGACGCTCGCCCCACACGTAGAAGTCGTTGGTGCCGAATGCGATACCGCTCTGTGCGATCTGAGGGAACTCCACGTTTTCGAGAATGACGGTTTTTCCGTCACGCAAAACGGTGAGGTCCACAGGCTCGATACCCTGTCTCATGATCTCATAAGCAAGCTCGTCTAAAATGTGTACCTTTTTGCCGTTTACTGCGGTGATACGGTCGTTCTCCATAAGTCCCTGCTCGTTGCTGACAGCCTCCTCGGTGAAGGAGTGAACAACGGTGGAGCCGAGATTGTCGGGGGAGGAGCAGACAAGGATAGTCATAACGAGAGCGCCTGCGATGATATTGACGGCAGCGCCTGCAACAGTGATGATAAGCCTCTGCCACACGGGCTTTTTTCTGAAGGAGTTTGGATCATCGCTGTCATCGTCCTCTCCTGCCATGCTGACAAAGCCGCCGATGGGCAGAGCGCGGAAGGAGTAGGTGATGCCGCTTTTTTCAGATGTCTTAGAGAAGATTTTTGGTCCCATTCCTATAGCAAATTCATTGACAGTCACCTTGAAAAGACGTGCGAAAAGGAAGTGGCCTCCCTCGTGGATAAATATGAGAAAGCCAAAGAGAAGAATTGCCAGGATGATATGGAGGATGTTTGTTAAAAGTGCCATTTAAAACTCCGGAAAATAGTATTGTTACATTTTTGCGATAACGCTGCGGGCGATATCTCTTGCTTCACGCTCGGCCTCAAATACTGCCTCGGGTGAGTCGGCAGAGAGTATTCTGCAACGGTTTATTGTTTCCAGAACGGCATCGGAAATACCGTTGAAGGAGAGCTTTTTATCAATGAATGCACTGACAGCCTCTTCGTCTGCCGCAATGAGGGCAGCGGGGGCGGTACCACCCATATACCAAGCTTTTTCCGCTGCACCGAGAAGGGGAAATGCCTCACGGTCGGGGGCGTGGAAGGTAAGTGTGCCAAGCTTTACGAAGTCAAGTGGATCTCCGCCGAAGGGGGCGCGGTCGGGATAAGCGAGTGCATATCGAACGCAGTCTCTCATATCGGGGTAGGAAAGCTCTGCAATAACTGCACCGTCAGTATATTCCACCATAGAGTGGATAATGCTCTGGCGGTGAACGAGGACCTCAACACGGTCGGGCTCCACGTTGAAGAGCCTGCAGGCCTCGATAAGCTCAAAGCCCTTGTTCATAAGGGTAGCGCAGTCGATGGTGATCTTAGCGCCCATTTTCCAGGTGGGATGGGCAAGTGCCATTTCGGGAGTTACCTTTTCGAGCTCCGCTCTGCTTTGACCGAAGAAGGGGCCACCTGAGGCCGTGAGAAGGATTCGGCGAACACGGCTTGAATCAGCGGGACCCTTGGGGCTTGCGGCGCCCTGCGCGCAAAGGCACTGGAAAATTGCAGAGTGCTCGGAATCCACGGGGATAAGCTCGCCGCCGCTCTTTTCAAGCTCGCTGTATATGAGGTGGCCAAGGCTGATAAGGGCTTCCTTGTTTGCCATGGCAACACGGGCGCCTGTTTTTGCCGCCGAAAGAGCAGCAGGGATGCCTGCCATACCTGAGATGGCGTGAACGATAAGATTGCAGCCGCACTCGGCGATAGCATCGCAAACGGCGGTCTCTCCCGCATACACCTTCACCCCTTCGGGAAGAAGTGAGCGGAGCCTTTCGCCGTCATCCTTGTTGGGTACGGCTACCATTTCGGCGGAGCATTCCATTGCCTGACGGGCAACGAGGTCAACGTTTCTGCCTGCGGTGAGAAGCTTTATCTTAACGCCGAGGCGTCCCAAAGCATCTATCGCCTGTGTTCCCACAGAGCCTGTTGAGCCGAGGACGGCGGCGCTTCTTTGATCAAATCCCATAACTGACTCCTTTCGCTGAAGAGCTTGAAATAAAGTTGAAATATGGAAAATGAAAACGGGACGAGCCCGTTTTCATCAAATATTTTACATAATGTTGAAATAAGCCAGCGCCTCGCAGGCAATGAGGATAAGGGGAGCAGTTGCGATAACGCTGTCGAAGCGGTCAAGAACACCGCCGTGGCCGGGGAAGAGGATACCGTAATCCTTGATGCCGTAGCGACGCTTGATAAGGGAGAAGATAAGGTCGCCTATCTGGGAAACAATGGAAACGAGAAGGCCGAGAACTGCAAATATCCAAATAGCGGGGAGACTCTCCACGTTCATCTGACCAAGCACCAATCTGTAGACCACGCAACCGATGATACAGAAGATGATGCCGCCGATGCTGCCCTCGATAGTCTTCTTCGGGCTGACGGAGGGGATAAGCTTGTGGCGTCCGAAGAGTCTGCCGCAGAAATATGCGAAGGTATCTGTCACCCAGGGCGCAACGAACACGAGGAGGTATATCTTGTCACCTACGAGGTTTCAGTTGCTGGTGAGGTAACGAAGCTGGATGATGGAGATGAAGCCGGTGATGATGTATGCACAGGTGGTAAATGCGATGCAGACCTTATCAACAGGCACCTTACCCTCTGAGAACACCGCAAGGGTGAAGAGGATAAGCATTATGCAGAACAAAAACGATGAATATGCTGCTATGTAAAGTGCGTGGGTCTGTATGGTCTGTGTAAGAATGGTAACGATCACAGTCATAACGTAAAGGCAAAGGGAAACGATAAAGTTCTTTCTCATGCCAACGCATCCAAGCATCTCGTAAACGCCGAGAAGTGCCATAAGTCCGATGACTATAGGGAATATTACGGTATGAGAGTAAATGCATACAGCGACCAGCAAAGCGACGCCGATAACTGCGGTGATTGTTCTCTTAAGCATATCTGAAGATTCCTTTCAAGTTTTCAATGAAGAACAGCTTTGATCATACGCCTCCGTAGCGGCGCTTTCTCTTTGAGAATTCGATGATGGACCTTCTCAGCTCCATTTCGTCAAAGTCAGGCCACAGACAGTCAGTGAAGTAAAGCTCGGAGTACTGAGACTGCCAAAGAAGGAAGTTGGAAAGGCGAACCTCTCCGCCCGTTCTCACGATGAGGTCGGGGTCGGGGCTTTCCTTTGTATAAAGCCTTGATGAGATATCCTCCTCGCTTATTTCTGTCTTTCCCTCTGCGATGAGGGAGTTAACAGCGCTTACAAGCTCGGCACGGCCGCCGTAGTTGAGCGCGATATTCAAGGTGAGGGGGTTATCCCTTGTCAGGCCTTCAAGGTAGAGGCACTTGGCCTTCAGCTCTTCGCCGAGCCTCTCCTTATCACCAAGGAAGATATAGCGGATATGGTTTTTCTCGTTATCGTCCTCAGCCTCTTTAATATATTCATCGAGAAGCCGCATGATCTCACGGACCTCCTGCGGCGGTCTCTTCCAGTTTTCGGTGGAAAAAGCGTATGTGGTGACTGTTTTAATGCCCCAGTCGCGGCAAAGGGTAACGGCTTTTTTGAAGGCCTTGACACCTACGCCGTGTCCTGCCTCCCGGGGCAGACCTCTTTTGTTTGCCCAGCGGCCGTTGCCGTCCATAATAAATGCGATATGGGTGATACCCGAGTCAGCGACTATTTTGTTCATATCCTCGGATTCGATACCGAGGTTCTTTTTTTTACTAAAAAGCATGTAACTTTTCCTTTTTGCAAAAAAGTATAAAAAACAGTTTCAGCGCCCCGATGCGGCAAAGCCGCATCAAGGCGCGGATGGTTAGGGATCAAACCTCGAGGATCTCTGCGTTCTTTGCTGCGGTTACAGCGTCAACTTCCTTGATGTACTTATCTGTAAGATCCTGGATGTTCTTTTCGCTTGCCTTCTGCTCGTCCTCAGTCATTGTGCCTGCCTTCTTTTCGTTCTTGGCAGCGTCAACAGCATCGCGGCGGATATTTCTGATGGAGACCTTAACGTCCTCGCCCATCTTTGCAACCTGCTTTGTCATTTCCTTTCTGCGCTCACCTGTGGGCTGAGGGAAGGAAAGGCGGATGGTCTTGCCGTCGGACTGAGGTGTGATGCCGATATCGGAAGCGAGGATAGCCTTCTCGATGGACTTTACCGTAGAAGCATCCCAGGGGGTGATGGTGAGAGTTCTTGCATCTGCAAGCTTTACCTCTGCCATCTGGTTGATAGCTGTGGGAGTGCCGTAGTAATCAACCTCAACGCCGCGGAGAACGCCGGGGTTAGCACGGCCTGCGCGAACGGAGTCGAGCTGTTCCTTGTAAACGGAAATGCTCTTTTTCATTTTTTCTTCAAAGGGCTTGGTATCGAGTTTCATTTCTGTATCTCCTTGATTTTATTTTACTTTTTAACAACGGTGCCGCAATTGTCACCGGTAATAACTTTGTAAATGTTCTCGGACTTATCGAGGCCGAAGCAACAAAGGTGCATATCGTTATCGGAAAGAAGAGTTGCCGCAGTAAGGTCGATGGCACCAAGATGGTTGGAAAGGATGTAATCGTATGTAGTCTCTGTGAGCTTTACTGCCGCAGGGTCCTTTCTGGGGTCTGCTGTATAGATGCCATCAATGTTCTTAGCCATAAGAACAGCCTCGGCACCGATCTCGCAAGCACGGAGTGCCGCACCGGTATCGGTGGAGAAGAAGGGGTTGCCTGTGCCTGCACCGAAAACGACTACCTTGCCCTCTTCAAGAGCGCGAACGGCACCTCTCTGAGTGTACTGATCGCAGAAGGTGTTCATTTCAACTGCGCTCATAACGACGGTGTCAACGCCGACGGAAATAAACGCATCCTGTATTGCAAGGGAATTGATAACTGTTGCAAGCATACCCATCTGGTCAGCGCGAACGCGGTCCATATCGAAGCCCTGTCTGCCTCTCCAGATGTTACCTGCGCCTACAACGATGGCAATTTGAGCACCCTCGTCGAGACAGCGGCGGATAACGGAGCCGATCTCTTTAATATAGTCGTAATTTATGATGCCGTCCTTGCCGCTGAGGGCCTCTCCGGAAAGCTTGAGAAGAACTCTTTTGTAAGCTATGCTCATGTTTTTGACCGTCCCTTATATGTAATATTATAGGCATAATTATACCGAATACATTTTACCCTAAAATATACGATTTGTAAATAGTTTTTTTAATTTTAGAAAGACTTTCTGTTTTTTGTGAAAAGAGTTTGACTGCGTGGGCGGGAAGTGGTATAATTTCCATATATGTTTTTTTGGAGGAGCTATGGAAAAAGGAACAAGGCTGAAAAGACTCCTTGGGATCATCTTTGCGGCTTTTGTGATGCTGTTTGCTCATTTTTTGTACGTTGTACTTTCTGTGAGAGGGACTGAAGAGTCTCTTTTGTACGGCGGTATACCATCCCATTTTATCGTGAATATCGTTTCAGCCCTTGCAGCGGTTGCATCACTTGCCCTTTTTCCTGTACGGGAGGAGGCCGAGGAGGAGTCCTTAGATGAGCTTGAGACATTTTGGGACAGTGATCTGTCTTACGGGGATAGCTTTGTGGATACTGCTGATGCCAGGGAGGCATATCCCGAGCTGTTCACAAACCGGACAGAGAATGTAAGCGAGGCAGCAGACACCTCCTCGTATCTTGAGGCTCTCTCTATGGCAATGGAGTCTCAGAAAACGGAGAGGATAGATGAGGATAGCATTGAGACTGAGGAAAATGGGGAGAGCGAATGGGCAGAGGAGCTGGAAGGGTATCTGAGGATAGATAACGAAGGCCCGGTGGTCACGGACTCTCTTTCCCATATTCCTCTTGAGCTTCCCGAGGGATACGTACCCTTCGAGGCTGATGCTGAGGCGGATTTTGCGGAGGAGTATGACCTTGAGGAATGGGAAGAGAAGAAAGAGGAGAGCCGTTTCAAAACGGTAATAATAAGAGTTGCGGCGGCAATAGCTGTCACCGCTTTGCCCATTGTGCTGGCTTTTGTCCTTTCCGCAACGAAAACACTTTATTTTTCAAGCGGAGTCAAGGTGTGCACCGTGTTCTCTGAGAGAGAATACAAGTGGGAGGACTGTATAAGCTATGAGAAGGCCCATCCTTTTTCGGAGACAGGCTCTCATTTAAGCTTTTTATGAGCGACGGCAGTGAGATAGAGCTTCTCCCCTCGGATATCAAGGCCAATGAGGCTCTTTTTGAAAAATACGATTCGGAATATGAATATGCCTTGGCCGTCAGCGCCTCCCTTGACAGAGCGGGGGCAAAAAAAGAGGTCAGCGAGCTGAAGACGCTAAGGGGCGGTCTTGCTCTTCGGGAGGATATCGGCCCTTACGTAAAAAGGCTTTGCGACATTGAATAACAAGGAAAGAGTGAAAAAAATGACAGACAGAGAAAGATTTATTGAGATTTTCAAGAATAACATCAAGAGAGAGGGAGCGGCAGAGCTTCTTGACTATCTGACAGGCCCCCAGTCCGACTTCTTCACAGCCCCTGCCAGCGCACGCTATCATAACAGTTGCCGCGGCGGTCTTGTGAACCACTCTCTGAACGTATACGACCGCCTTTGCGACATCGTTTCGAGAGACAGCATGAAGGAGTTTGGCTGTAATCCCTCGGCAGAGACCGTTGCCATAGTTTCTCTTCTCCACGATCTTTGCAAGGTGAATTTCTATAAGGAATCAACGAGAAACGTGAAGGATGAGAACGGTGTGTGGCAGAAGGTGCCATATTTCGAGATAGACGATAAGCTTCCCTACGGTCACGGAGAAAAGAGCGTTTACATAATCACGGGCTTTATGCGCCTGACCCGTGAGGAGGCCTTTGCCATCCGCTATCATATGGGCTTTTCCACTCAAGGTGAGGCAAGAGACGTTTCGGCAGCCTTTGCCATGTTCCCCCTTTGCTATGCCGTATCCTGTGCGGATATGGAAGCGACGTATTATATTGAGCAGTAATAATGAATAATTGATCTTGAAATCCCGCCTCGGCGGGATTTCTTTGTTTTTTTCTTCAAATTTCAGCTTGTCGGGGAGGGTTCCCCGTAGGGGCGGATTCCATATCCGCCCGGAAATTTGCACGCGATGTAAACGGTATTCAGGCATGTAGGGCGGGGGCCTCTCCCGTCGAAACAAATAATCCGCACAAACAACACGGCTATGTCCAAACATTGTAGGGGCGACCATCGGTCGTCCGCCATCTGCACGACAACGACGAGACGATAAATCCTGTGAGGTTTACGGCTGCGAACATATAAACGACGGACATTCAGTATTGATGTGATCGTTTGTTTGCAACGGACCGCCGAGGACGTCGGTCCCTACAACATATATATCGCGATGCCGCATCATTTTTTCAAATTTTTCATCATCATTCAGATAACGGTGTGTCGGAGGGGTTCCCCTCCCCACGAAACACCAATACCGTCTCCTCCGTAAACCGGAATTTGCTGTTTTATCAATCTGCTTTGGCTAAATTGCTACAATTGCTTTTTTTGTGAATCCTTTTTCGGTGATTTACATATTGACAAAAAAATCGGATTTACATATAATTAAATATACTTTCTAAAATAGGAGTTTAATTCTATGGAATTTCAGAATATAAAAGTTGTAAAATTCGGCGGCACCAGCCTTGCCGATGCAAAGCAGCTTCTCAAGGCAAAGGCCATCATCGAGGCAGACCCCGCGCGTCGTTACGTTGTCCCCTCCGCTCCCGGCAAGCGCCATCCCGATGATATCAAGGTCACCGATATGCTTTACGAGTGCTACCGCCTTGCGGCAGAGGGGGAGGATTTCTCCAACGAATTCAACCAGATCCGTGAGAGATACGACTCTATCATAGCAGACCTTGGCATTGATCTTGACCTTTCCGAGGACTACGAGAAGATCCAGGGCGCATTTAAGTATCACGCAGGTTCTGACTATGCCGCATCCCGCGGCGAGTACCTCAACGGTAAGATCATGGCGCGTCTTCTCGGCTATGACTTCCTTGATGCCGCAAAGGTGATCAAGTTCTACGATAACGGTACCTTTGATGCGGAAAAGACAAATATCATCCTTTCCGACAGACTTACCCGTCACGAGAGAGCAGTTATCCCCGGCTTCTACGGCTCTATGCCCAACGGAACCATCAAGACGTTTGCAAGAGGCGGAAGTGACGTAACAGGCTCCATCGTAGCGAGAGCAACGGGTGCCGATATCTATGAGAACTGGACAGACGTTTCGGGCTTCCTTATGGCAGACCCCCGTCTTGTAAAGGATCCCCTTGCTATC
>JAFXFQ010000098.1 GCA_017520365.1 Clostridia bacterium | reverse complement strand
TCTGAAGGTGTGGTTGCCACCTGTTATAATATCAGCCCCTGCATCGTACAGCCTGCCCGCCGATTCAACGCTCATTCCGTTACCCTTGGCGGAGTTTTCACCGTTTACGATAACCAGATCGGCTCCATATTTCTGTTTAAGCTTGCGAAGTCGACCGCCGGCTTCAAGGGAGGAAACGCCCTCCTCACCAACCACGTCTCCGAGGCACAAAAGCTTTATCATAAAAATCCTCTTTCTACAAAAAAATAACGTCCGCAATTACGGCAGACGCTATAGGGCAAGACAAGGACGAGCAGCGAAAAACTGCCCGGCCGTCTCACAAAGTCAATATTATATTGATCAATAATTCATACCGCGTCTGCGTTTGTTATAATCAGAACGGGGGTTAACGATTTCTCTCCAATCAAGATCGCCGTGATCAAGAGCGCAAATGAGGACCTCCGCCGTTGCGATATTTGTCGCCATAGGAACGTTGTGAACGTCGCATATACGGAGAAGATTATATTCATTTTCATCGTAAACGTGATTAGGTGTTGTGCTGCGGAAATACAGGAGTACGTCGATCTCGTTATAAGAAATTCTGGAAGTGATCTGCTGAGCTCCGCCGTGACTTCCGGGGAGAAGCTTTTCTATTTCCAGACCGGTTGCTTCCTGAACGTACTTGCCTGTGATACTGGTGGCGCAGATATTGTGTTTAGACAAAATGCCGCAGTATGCAATGCAAAACTGTGTCATAAGTTCTTTTTTGGTGTCGTCAGCAATGAGAGCAATATCCATTTCATCAGTTCCTTTCAATAGTACTGTGTTTAATTTCAGTTATGTATTCTATAAGGCCTTGGTCCGCTGCTTGTAGAGCTTTTTCATTCCGTCAAACAGCTTAACGTCATAACCAGATATTCTTTTTGCAATGTTCCCGTAGGCAATCGCGGTAGTGGACTTTTTGTCAGGGAGCTTTCCCTTGTCCTGCATACCCTGGAGCTTGGGATCGAAGGGCACGACTCCAACGCAGCTGAGCGCACTGGAATCTATCATCTCGATCATACCCGCCCTCTTTTCTTTCTTGACAGCCTCAAGATCAAAGGCACAGATAACAAGCCGCATAGCTCCCGCGCCCTTTGCTTCAAGCTGAGCCGCCGCATATTCTGCTCCGCGAATGGATGTCTTTCCCTGCTCGGAGGTAATAACGGTCATATCGAAAAGCTCCACAACAGCGCAGGCATATTGGATTCCCCCGCCGGTGTCGCACACGAGAATGTCAAAATCTTTTTCTTCAATGATCCGCTCGATTCCCTCTCTCACAAGCTCAGCCTGAGTCTTTTCCTTGTCTTTTGCAAGGGCCGCAAGCTTGTCAACGCTGCAGGCAGAAATAAGCCGCAGGTTTTCAATTGCGGAAACCGGGGTAATGGCTGCGGCGGAAACTTCCCCACCGTCGATTACGTCACCGAAATCGGTAATGGCGTGGTCCTCAGCCCCCATAAGCATATCAAGGCTTCGACTGTCAGAGTCAAGATCAACGAGGAGCACGTTCTTTCCTGCTTCAGCAAACGCAACAGCAAGACCCAGAGCCGTGGTACTTTTACCCACGCCGCCCTTAGATGAGGCTACAAGCAATTTGTTGTATGTAGGCATATAGCTCCTCCGATGGATCAAAGTTGAGTTGTCAATAAAAAGCAACAACTGCCTATGTAAATTATATCACCAAACTGCATATATTGTCAATAGTATGGAGATATTTTTTTATTAAAAATGTTAAACGAACATATTAAAAAACTATGCATAACTACTAAATTAGTTTTCGTCCAAAAAGTTTATCAACCGGAGTGATTTTTTAGTACTTATGGCAAATCCGAATTTTGCGTTTTCTATTGATTTTTCTCCGGCATATTGCTATAATATTATATTGAGGAGATATTTTTCTCAAAGTAAAAAATTCACACTCTGCACATGGCGGAGACGGAGGTAAAAATATATGAATATCAGCGTAAACGAGCTTGTTTACAACCTTCAGGCACTCGATCCTGAAATCGGCGACGTTGTTGCAAAAGAGCTTTCCAGACAGAGAGGCGGACTTGAACTCATCGCTTCCGAAAACGTTGTTTCCAAGGCTGTTCTTCTTGCAATGGGCAGCGCTCTCACCAACAAATATGCCGAAGGATATCCCGCAAAGCGTTATTACGGCGGTTGCGAAGTAGTTGATATTGCTGAAAACATCGCTATTGAGCGTGCAAAAAAGCTTTTCGGCGCAGAACACGTTAACGTTCAGCCTCACAGCGGCGCACAGGCAAATATGGCTGTTTACTTCGCCCTTGTAAACGTTGGCGACACAATTCTCGGTATGAATCTTGCTCACGGCGGTCACCTTACTCACGGCAGCCCCGTTAATATGTCCGGTAAGAACTACAACTTCGTTCCTTACGGTGTGAACGACGACGGATTTATCGACTACGACGAGCTTGAAAGACTCACCGAGGAGCATCACCCCAAGCTTGTGGTTGCAGGTGCATCCGCTTATCCCAGAATCATTGACTTCGAGAGAATCGGCAAGATCGCTCACGACAACGGCGCACTGTTTATGGTTGATATGGCACATATCGCAGGTCTCGTTGCGGCAGGTCTTCATCCCTCCCCCGTACCCTACGCAGACGTTGTTACCACCACTACCCATAAGACTCTTCGCGGTCCCCGCGGCGGTATGATCCTTACCAATGACGAGGATATCGCAAAGGCTATCAATAAGGCTAT
>JAFXFQ010000097.1 GCA_017520365.1 Clostridia bacterium | reverse complement strand
CACCACACCTGCAGCACTTTTTGAGAAGTGCGACGACCTTTATGAAAAGCTTATGATAAAGCGTGACGGCGTTCACCCCGAGGCAGGCGTCAAGACCTGTATTCTCAGCGGTGAGCTTTCCGGTATGCTTGCTCACGAGGCTGTGGGACATACCGTTGAGGCTGACCTCGTTCTCGGCGGAAGCGTTGCGGCTCATACTCTCAACAAGCCCGTTGCCAGCGAGCTCGTTACAATGGTGGATTTCGCTCACACCTGCCTCGGTGAGGAGGCACCCCTTCCTGTTTACGTTGACGACGAGGGCACACCCTGCGTTGACCAGGTGCTCATCAAGGATGGTATCCTCACAGGATACATGAACAACCGCGAAACAGCAGACCGCTTCGGTATGGCTCCCTGCGGTAATGCCCGTGCATACTCCTTCTCCGACGAGCCCCTTATCAGAATGAGAAACACAGCCATCCTCCCCGGCACCTCCACCATTGAGGAGATGATCGCATCTGTGGACGACGGCTACTACTTCCTTGATACGAACAACGGCCAGGCAGACACAACGGGCGAGTTTATGTTCGGTACCTGCATGGGATATGAGATCAAGAACGGAAAGCTTGGCAGACCGCTCCTTGATACTACCATCTCCGGCGTTGCATTCGAGATGCTCAAGACCGTTGATATGGTATCCGATACCATGACCTGGTCCTCCAGCGGATACTGCGGCAAGAAGCAGCCTATGCCCGTAGGTATCGGCGGCCCTGCAGTTCGTTGCAAGATCACCGTCGGCGGAAGATAAGAAAGAGGTAACTGACTTATGGATAAGCTTTATATTCTTACCGAATCTGTTATAGAAAAGCTTAAGGCAGCAGGCGCCGATATGGCATACTGTATTGCCGAAAGCGGAGAAACCCGAGAATTCAACGTTGACGGCGGTGAGTTCTCACTTTTCAGAACACTTTTTGACAATTCTCTCACCATCACCGCCTTCGTTGGCGGCAGAAAGGGTACCGTTGGACTTAACAGCTTTGATGAAGAACGCGTTGACGAGGCAGTCAAAAACTGCATAGCTGCAGCGGAATCCTCTGAGCCTGATCCTGCCTGGGCACTTGCGCCCGACAGCGGCGAAAAATATTTCAAGAAGGGCGCTGTCGAGCCCGACCTCAACGGTCTTTTCGACAGAAGTGCCGAGCTTGTTGAAGCTATCAAGAGAGACTATCCTCTTATCGTTATCGAGCAGATGATCGTTGCCCACGAAAACTCACATACCGTATACCGCAACACAAACGGCGCGGTATACACAATGGATGCGGGATACTATAACTTCGACCTTATGTTCTCCGCTCACGAGGGCGAGCAGGGTTCCTCATTCTTCTCAAGCGGCGTTATCTGTGCAGACCTTGAGAAGCCCGCCATCGAGCTGGGAAGCATCAAGCGCGACCTTGAGGACGTTCAGAAACAGATCTATACAAAGCCCACAGAGGGCAAGTTCACAGGCACAATGGTCCTTGCACCCGCTTGCCTCGGTGACTTTATGGGCAGCATTGTTGCAAAATTCGCCTCCGATACTACTATCCTTGAGGGCACCAGCATATGGAAGGATTCTATAGGCGAAGCAGTTGCAGACAAGCGTATTACCGTTTCATTTGCGCCTCACGCTGAGGGCATCGTTTGCGGTCAATCCTTCACAACAGAGGGCTTTATTGCCGAGGACTTCGACTTTATCAAGGATGGTAAGCTGGAAAGCTTCCTCACAAGCCTCTATATTGCCAACAAAACAGGCGTTGCAAGAGCTAAAAACGGCGGCGGCAGTATGGTCATCAGCGCAGGTGATAAGAGCCTGGACGAGATCATCGCAGGAATCGAGCGCGGTATCCTTGTAGGTCGGTTCTCCGGCGGAGACCCTGCTCAGAACGGCGACTTCTCCGGAGTTGCAAAGAACTCCTTCCTTATCGAAAACGGAAAGATCACATCTGCTGCATCCGAAACAATGATCAGCGGAAACCTTGCGGATATGCTCAATAATCTTGTTGCACTCTCCAAGGAAAGAATGGCAGACGGATACTCTCTCCTCCCCTATGCCGCATTTGACGGTATCACCGTTTCCGGAAAATAACAAAACTACAAAAACCTACCTGAAAATCGGTAGGTTTTTTCCTTGTGAGATAAGATTTAAACAATTCGATAAATCGTAGTTTGAAGCTTTATTAAAGCAAAGGACTTTTTTGTAAAAAAGTCCTCTGCACTCCCAAAAAACTTTAAAAAAAGGAATATATAAAACGTAGTTTGAGCAGGAGGGGACGTTTCTTCTTTGAAGGAAAGCCCGTAGGGCTTTAAGGTCTTTGAATAAGAGAGTAAAACTCTCTTATTCAAAGACTTCTTAAAGTTTTTTGCGGAGCTTTTTTTCAAAAAAGCGACCGTATCTCCTATTCTTCAAACTCCGATTTAGCGAACTCTCTACAATAAAAATACACTTCCGCAAAAGCGGAAGTGCACCGAACTTTTCTCTCTTATCTCTTTTCTTCGATCACGTCATCCATGATGCGTGCGGCAATACCGACATAATCCTCACAGCTTCTGCGATGGTAATAAGCCTCTGTGCGCTTCTCGGGCTCAGGATCAGAGGGACCCTTGGGCAGCTCAAGAAGCTCACGGCAGATATAAGAGCCGTTCATCTCCTTGAATCTTGCCGCTATCTGCTGAATGAGTGCATAATGGCTCATTTTAGCTTCGTGGTCGTTTGGATCCTTGGGGCCATAGAGAAGTCCCGCTATCATAAATGCACCGCTTGCCGCACCGCATACCTCGCGAAGTCTTCCCATACCGCCGCCAAAGGACGCGGAAAGCATAGTTGCAGTAGCCTCATTAAGACCCGTTACGTCGGAAAATGCAAGAAGCACCGCTTGGGCACAGTTATATCCGCTCTTAAAAAGCTCTCTGGCCTTCTGCTCGTGATTCATAATCAAATCTCCTTTTATAAATAAACATCTGTAAGCAAAAGTAGTATTTCAACTTAAAGAATACCCTTTTTGAAGTTCTTTTGCCTACTTTTCTTCTGAGAAAAGT
>JAFXFQ010000096.1 GCA_017520365.1 Clostridia bacterium | reverse complement strand
TACAGACGTTTGGTATTGATGTATATGTTATGTTTGCAATGGGACGTCGTGGGCGCCGTCCCCTACCGACTGATCAATCTACACTTCAAACTCCGATTTATTTGTCTTTAAACAAAGAAATCCAAGGACACGAAGGGTCCTTGGATTTCTTTCATTCTTTTATGAGCTTTGCGATCTCGCGGAGCTCTTTTCTGGAGGAGACGCCAAGCTTTGAATAAATATTCTTGTTGTGGTATTTCAGAGTGTTTTCCGTTATGGTGAGGATAGACATTATCTCCTTGGTGGTCTTTCCCTCAAGGTAAAATCTGTATATGGTGGTTTCGGCGGGAGTGAGCCTTGCAACACCCTTCTTATAGATCATGAGTGCATCCTTGTTCTCTGATCCTGTTGCCGCATTGTCTGAAGTGTCCTCATTGGCATACTGTGTGACGATGGCTGTGCTTTTGTTTTCCTCCTGCAGCATTATGAAAAGGCAGAGGAAGAACAGCTCGCTCATAACGTAGGAAACAGAAAGGAGCTCAAAATCTATTTTGACAAACTGCTCAAGAAGCCATATGCCGATGTTTATGAAAACCGATGAGATAAGAACAAAGGTCTGAATATCGGTGCTGAGCTTTCTCTTGATGGCAGTATGTACGGCTACGATGGCGGTTATAGCGGTGTAGCCCAGCAGATAGAACAGATAGAGCACGTGCCAGGGGCCATACTCCTTGTCAAGAACGGTTGCACCGTTATAGCTTTCAAGAGACACCTCTTTGTAGTATATATCCGAGAATCCCGGTGTAGCAGCAACGAAAAATACGACGCCCGCCACCACAAAGAGGAGGTATGGGAGCCATCTCGGCTTTTCTTTGTCCGCCACCTTGAGGATTATCATAAGCATGGCAAGTGGCAGGAGTGAAGAGCCCAGATATGATATGCGGTTTGCCCAGAGAGCAATGCTCAGCGTTTTGGAAACGGAGAGGATATAGTAGCCTGTATTGACAATGAAAACTGATGAAAAAAGAAGGACAGACCACGGATCGGTCTTTTTGATGAGAAGAAAATAACAAGGGATCACCGTAAAGGAAATTATGGCTGTGATAAGGTAGATGACGGATATCCCGGCGGATTTATTGCCCACTCCCGAGCAGCCGACAAGGTACCCGGCAGTCAGAAGAAAGAGACATAATAAAAGAGCTTTTTTCATGATGACACCTTCAATGAGTCTTTATTGCTTCCCACCCCTTTTCCCACACTTTTTTGCAAAAAAGTCGGGCTTCCCACCCCTTTGTTTTGTCAAAGTGTGGGGACTTTTATAGGTGAGAGATATATAATATACTTAGAGCATTATTAAATAATAAGTAATATAGTCCGATGCCCCTCTTGTTCTGAGGTCAAGGTGTGGGGACAGCTATGCACCGACGGCAGAAAAGGCATCTGAAAAGCAGTTTTACTTTAATACCCCATTATACCACACTTTTTTTGTGTGTTCAATACCGAAAGGCGGTTCTTTTAAAAAATTAACTGAACAAAATTATAAAAAGCTCCCGTGAAATGTTTTTTTGCAATTGACTAAGTTTGAAATATTCGAAAGGAAGGGAAATAAAAACATGAAAAAAAGAATTTTTGCAGCTATTTTGGCGGCGCTGCTGGTCATTGGAGCAATGCCTCTCAGCACCTTTGCTGCGGAGGTACAGTCCGTTGAATCTACGGACCTTCAGGAGTCCTATGCGGAAAATAATGAGCTGGTTCTCACCTACGTTAGCCTTAAGGGCCTTCAGAAGCCCTCCGTGGGAGATTATGTGGCAGACCTCGGAACTCTGAGCACCAGCGGAATAGGCTACAGCATTGACACGTCCTATTCCTATTACGAGACTGTTTCAATCGGCGATTATACCCTTTACGACATGTGTTACGTTAAAAACGGTGTAGGCTTTTATGATAAGACAGGCCATGAATGGTTTGATTATTACAACGGCACCTTCTCAGCGGGCCATACCTATACGATACACGTTTATCTCGTAGCCGCTGAGGGTTGCAAGTTTGATACTGCGAACATGAGCGCCTATTTTTCAGGAGAAAAAGCTACCGTTATCCCTGATGAGGAGTGCCCCGCAGAAAGGCTCTGCCTCACCTATGATTTCTACTGCGATACTACCACGATCGAGCTTATTATGCTGAATAACGTAAATGCTCCCGTTGCAGGAGAGACTCCCGCTGATTACTCTATTACCCCCGCGTACCCCGAGTATTACGTTCTCGATAACGATCTCATAGGCTACGTTAACGGTATCAGATGGGTAAACTCAGCAGGAACACAGCTTTCCAAAAACTCAAAGTTCGTAGAGGGTGAAACCTATCAGATACAGATAGCAATAGAGTCGGCCAAGAAGAACGGCAAGGACGTTTCCAGCTTCACTTCAGGCGTTGAGGCAATGGTGGACGGCGAGTACGTGGTCAGTGACGGCGGATGGGACGAGGTATACTGTTCTTCATCGAGCCTTGTATACGTATACTATACTCTTCCCGAGACAGTTGCGGCACCTGAGGAGCCTGAGGATACCGTTATTCATTACGTAAATATCAACGATGTTTTTGAGCCTCAGGCATTCGGTGTTCCCGAATACAGCGCAAGCGTTTACGATTTCGTAAATTACAGCGTGAATACGGATGAGCCCGTATATTCCCACACCTATAACGGCGTTCTCTGGTATGACAGCACAAACGGCGTTATCTTTAACCCCGAGACCAGCCGTGTGGTTCCCGAAAATTCTTATACCGCAGTTGTATTCCTGAAGGCTAATGACGGCTATACCTTCGATACTGAGAATCTCACCTGCAACTTTGGTAATTACGAAGGAAACGTTTATTTTTACGGCGATAATCCTCAGTACGTATGTGTTTATATGGAATACTACGTTCCCGAATATATTATCGATACTGTAGATTTATGGATAAGTCCTCCCGTAGGTGGAGCATATCCCGACTATGCTGCTGAAATACTTGATCCTGTATACCGGCAGGGCGAATACGGTGACGTAACAACAGGTATCGTATGGGAAGATATAACTGACGGCTTTGAAGGCGTTCTTTCAGAGGGCGACGTTTTCCTCCCCGGTCACGAGTACGCTGTATCCATTTGCCTGAACCCCGCAGATGGCTGCAAGTTTGCAACCGATGCAGAGGGATATCCTACCGTTTACGCTATGGTAAACGATAAGCAGTCATCTGTTCTTGCATCCGATCTTTATCCTGCCGACGAATACGTTTTCGTGGTTGCGTATTTATCGGCTGACGGTGAGCTTGGCGATAAGCTCCAGGTTTCGCACGTTGATATCGAGGTGGATGTCCCCGAGGCAGGAGCTGAGCCTGACTTTGATCCTGAGCTGTATGCTAATCAGTGGCAATACATATATGAGGTTGTCTGGGAGGATGTGACACCCGGCTTTGAAAGTCAGTTTTCCGAGGGCGATACGTTCCTTCCCGGCCATGAATATATGATCACCGTTTGTATCAAGGCAAATACCGGGTTTGGATATGCGACTGATATGGGAGGTTATCCCGACGTTGATGCTTATATTAACAATGAGAGAGCAGGGACTGTTGCTACAGAGTCTCATCCTTGGGCGGAGTACATCTTCATATATCAGTATTTCACCGTAGAGGGTGCGCTGTCGGGCGGAGATGATGAACGAGAGGTAGGCGACATAAACGGTGACGGACTTGTAAACTCTCTTGATGCAAACTATCTTGCAAGAGCGCTTGGCGGTGCTTATGAGATAAAGGCAGGTACTGCGGAGGCATATGCGGCAGACCTTAACGGCGACGGCAAGATCAATGCACTTGACGTGAATATCTTCAAGCGCCTCGTTGCGGGAGCTTGATAAGCTAAAATTAAAGTCGCAAAGACATTTCGGCATCTGCCGAAATGTCTTTCCCAATAGGGATATCGAGGTATGAATATACCGGCTGTTACAGCTTCAATATCCCCATTGGGAAAGAAATAACTGACTTTCATAATACAGGAGGAAAAATATTATGAAAAAACGAATAATGAGCCTGCTTCTCACCATTGTTATGCTGATAGGCCTTATCCCCGCAGGGGTATTGACCGTTGAGGCTGTCAATGTGTACGAGGCTTCGGGTACGGTGTATGCGGGCCAGATACCTGTCGGCAGTGAGATCGTTCTTCGGGATGATACCACCCTTATCATGAACGTTGAAAGATGGTTTCGCACGATCTCGGGTCCCGAGGATGATCTGTATGGGTACGATCTTACGGTAAAGGGCCCCGAGAGCCTCACTATAGGTCAGGAGGGGAGCGTGTACGGTTATATCCTCACAGATGATTTCATTTGCTCAACGGGACTTACCGTATTTTCAGGCAATGACTATTTTGCAGTCGGAGCGGCGGGCAGCGTGAATATTGACACCGGAGACGACTCTCTTTATATCGACTGCTACTGCGGTATCTTTGCAACCGGCGGAGACGTGTGGATCCGAAGCTACAGCGTGTATATCGATACGGTCTACGGAAGCCCTATAGCATCAGATATTGGCAGCGTATACGTTAATGCCGAGTCTGAAGCATATCTTCTTTGTAACAAGGAAGAGAATAACTATGGAGACGGTCCCACCGTTGCGCAGATCGGCTGCGCCGTATATGCAGATGATGACGCGATACTCAACTGCGGTTTACTCAGAATAAAGGGAACCTACGGCATTTACTCAAAGAACGGCAATGCCGAGGTCACGTCGGAAAACGTCCGTATACATGCCGAAAAGTGTGGCGTATATGCAATAAACGGCAACGCTGAATTCGACGTTTTCGGCACGTCGTATACCAACCTTGAAATATACTCCAACGGAATCGGTATTGAAGCAGATTGGGTATACATAGACACTGTCTTCGCTACGGTAGAGGCATACGAATACGGTATCGTTGCATACGACGGAGGTGTTACCGTCAGCGCCGATTACTTTAGTGTGTATAGCGAAGGATATGCGTGTATTGCCTCTCTCAGGAAATCCGTTTATCTCAATTGCGACCAGATCCAGCTGTATGCCGACAATGAAACGATTTCTAATAGATGCGTATATGCATACGACGGTATGAATATCCTCTGTGAGAGCGCGACCGTAATATCGTCTTCGGAGCATCCCGATGCCGTCTGTCTTGCGGCGGATTACCGTACCATAAATATTCAGGGCGAAATATACGTTTCTTCATATTGCCCCGTGGCATCACTTCCTGCAGGCGGTATCGTCGCTTTAGCAGGAACCGTGCTGAATCTTGAAGGTGTCAGCGAGGCAGAGGATCCCCTTTTCAGGGCGGCATACATACATATGACGTATACGGATATCACCGCATACACCGGCGGCCCCGTTATAGATGCTGTGAGATCTGACGAGTGCTCACTTGACGAAAACGGCACTATAAAACTTTATAACGTATC
>JAFXFQ010000095.1 GCA_017520365.1 Clostridia bacterium | reverse complement strand
TACCCTGCGTTCTTATTGCCTTGATTTTTCACGAGGTCGCACACGGCTGGATGGCGTATAAGCTCGGAGACCCAACGGCAAGAAATATGGGCAGGCTCAGTCTTAATCCCCTGAAGCATCTTGACCCCATCGGCACGCTTTGTATGGTGTTCTTCCGCTTCGGTTGGGCAAAGCCCGTTCCCGTAAATATGCGGCATTTCAAAAAGCCCCGCCGTGATATGGCGATCGTTGCACTGGCAGGCCCTGTAATGAACCTCATTCTCTCCTTTATTGGCGCCCTCCTCTACGTTTTCATCTGGAACTTCGTTATTATGAAGGATCAGAATACCGCTATGTATTTCTTTGGTGAGATCAACGGTATATCCGATCTTCCCATACAGACCTCGTTTATGTTTAACCTGAAGATTGCTTCACTTGAGCTGGTTGGTGCGTTCCACGTGCTGAATCTTTCCCTGGCAATTTTCAACCTAATCCCCATTAATCCTCTGGACGGATCCAGAATACTCCACATTCTCCTGCCCCCTAAAGCTTACTACTGGCTTATGCAACACGAGCGATACATTATGATCGGCTTGATGGTTCTCCTTTGGACAGGCGTCCTTACTAAACCGCTTTCGATTGCGGTATCTTGGTTATCAGACGGTATGATTAATCTTATTAATCTGATTCCGTTCTTTGGGTAAATTATGGAAATTATTAATTACAAATTTGAGCTATTTGAAGGTCCTTTGGATCTGCTTCTGACTTTGGTCGAAAAAAACAAGCTGAAGATCGACGATATTCCCATTGACCTCATTTGTGAGCAGTATATGGAATACATCCGCGAGGCTTCACTTTACAATATCGAGCTTGCCTGCGAGTTCTTGTATATGGCAAGTGAGCTTATGCTCATTAAAAGCCGTATGCTCCTTCCCCGAGATCCCGAAAAGGATGAGGACCCCAGAAAGATCCTTGTTGACGCGATCCTCGAATATCAGAAGGCAAAGCTTGCGGCAACGGAGCTGTCTGACTTGTATATGGAATACGGCACCCGTATGGTCAAGGAAACAGACGACATCTCCCCTGACAGAACGTTCGTTGCGGATCATTCAATTGAGCTTCTTCGCGCGGCGCTGATCCACGTGTTTACTGAAACAAGGCTTAACGAAAAATCTGCTCAGAAGGAGTTTGAAAATATCGTTAACGCGCCGAGAATCCCCGTACATACGATCATCACGAATCTTCTGACAAATCTCCGCCAGGGCGACGTTTTCCTGGACGGATTCTTGAAAGATTCCGAAAACAAGTCTGAAATTATCGCAAAGTTCATCGGTATTCTCGAGCTGCTTAAATCCCATATTATTACAATCAATGACGATATGGCAGACCCGGAGACCGGTGTTACCAATATGGCAACCCACGCAAAGATCTCCCTTCTTGCATCGGATGCGGAAATTGAGTTCTCCGCCCTCGACAGTTATCAATAATAGGATAGGAATTAAAGAAAATGGACAATACGAATCAACTCCCCCTGAACGATGGCCCCAACTATTCAATGGAAGAACGCTTTGCCATTATCGAGGCATGTCTCTTTGCTGCAGGTCATCCCCTTACATACGAAAGACTCGCTGACGTTCTCAATCTTACGGTAGCGGAATGCGAGGATACCGTTGAAAAAATGGTGGCGGTTTATAATAACGATTCTCCTATCCCCCGCGGTGTTATGCTCGTCAGATTCCCCGAATCCTGCCAGCTCTGCACCCAGGAATCATACGGAGATCAGATCAAGATCGCCCTCGGTATGAAGCGCGGAGGAAATCTCTCCCAGTCTCTCCTGGAGGTTCTTGCAGTTATAGCTTACAACCAGCCCACGACCCGTGCATTCGTTGATGCAGTTCGCGGTGTTGACTCCAGCTATGCGGTAGGATCACTTGTGGAAAAGGATCTTATTGAGCAGTGCGGCAGACTGGATGCCCCCGGCCGTCCTTCCCTTTACCGCACCACAACAAAGTTCCTCAGAGTATTCGGTATTTCCGAGCTTTCCGAGCTTCCCACAATTACTCTGAAAAACGACAACGGTGAGCCTGTTGAGATCACGCCCACTGCCGATCCCTTGACCGAGCAGGTGGAAATGGACATTGAGTGATCCATAATTAATTCAGTCTGAAATTTGCAAACGGAGGTGATATGTATGATCGTGCTGTATATTCTTCTCGGAATCATACTGTTTTTTGCGCTCATCCTGTCACTTCACATTAAAGTATTCATCAAGCTTGATGACGGACTTCGCTTGCGGGTCGGACTTGGACCGGTTGTCCTCACCCTTTCACCCAAAAAGAAAAAGAAGGTCAAAGCGTCTGATTTCACCTACAAAAAGCATCAGAAACGGCTTTTAAAGGATAAAAAGAAAAAAGACAAAAAGGCGAAAAAACAAGCCGAAAAGGAAGAAAAAAAGAAGCAGGCAAAGCTTCTGAAGAAAGAGGCTGAAACGGCTGCTGAGGCTTCTGAAGAGGCTGCTGCAGGAAACAAGCTCGGAACCATACTTGAGCTTATCAAATTCGTGCTGTTGGAGATTCCGATTTTTGCGTCATACATCAAAACCGACGTGCGAAAGCTAATTATCATAGTCGGCGGTAAGGATGCTGACGTGACGGCACGGTCATTCGGTGCGGTTTCTGCCATCGTCGCAAATCTGATGGAGCTTCTCTCCAATAAAACACAGCTCCGACCGGTGAGAGAAAACACCGTTGGCGTGTTTGCTGACTTCACGGCGGAAAAGATCACCTACAACCTTGATCTCTATTTCAAGCTCCGCCTTTTCTCCATAGTTCGTGTAGGCTGGCACGCTCTCAAGTGGTTTATTTCACAAAAGATAAAAGAATCGAAAACACAAGCTGCAGGGCAGCATAAAATACAAAAATAAATTATTTACTATATTCGGAGGTTTATTATGGCTGAAAACACCAACAAACTTGGCGAGATGACTAAATCCTCTCTTGAATCCATCCGCTCTCTCCTGGACGCCAACACTATCGTAGGAGATCCTATCGAAACGTCCAGCGGTACTTGCATTATCCCCATTTCCAAGATTTCCGTTGGTTACGCATCCGGCGGTGTTGACTACGCCCAGAAAGAAGCAGCTGCTAAGCAAGGCAATTTCGGTGGCGGCGGCGGTACAGGTCTTACCGTTACTCCCGTTGCGTTCCTCGTTGTTGATGCAAACGGCGGCGTAAACATTCTTAACGTTAACTCTCCCGTTGCGTCCGGCTCCGCTCCTGCTGATACTGTATCTCAGGTTGTTGGATTCATCGAGCGCTCCCCTGAGCTTATCGAAAGAATCAAGGCAATTTTTGCTAAGAAAAACGAAGAAAACAATATTTAACTTATCAGGCGATATTTTTTGAGCATTATTTTCTTCTGCTCCGCAAATAATACGGGTGAAATCTGTATTATCGGAGTGAATTA
>JAFXFQ010000012.1 GCA_017520365.1 Clostridia bacterium | reverse complement strand
TATTCAAGGAGTGACAGCTGCTGCTTTTTGTTAAAATATTGGATCTCGTCAAGATAGAGAAGAATGCCGCCCTGACCGAACATACCGTCAGTTTCGCCGGCAACAGCCTTAACGTCGGCAAGGGAAGCGGTGGTGGCGTTTAAGCGGCGAAGCTCCATGCCCGAGTTTTCCGCTATGATGGATGCGGCCGTGGTCTTTCCCGTGCCGGGAGGGCCGAAGAATATCATACTGGTGATGCGGCCGCTTTCGCAAAGTCGGCGAAGCACTCCGTTCTTTCCCACAAGGTGGGACTGACCCGCCATCTCGTCAAAGGAGCGGGGGCGGAGCCTGTCAGCGGCAGGTTTCTGGTTTGTCATTTTGTACCTCTGAATGTTTTATAATTCAATTATAAGACTTTCAAATAAAAAGTCAATGATAAAGATAGATTTGAGTCGCCGCCCGTCCGTGGAGGAAAAACAGATCTGCCGTAGGGGAGCATTCCATATGCTCCCGCAGATATCGGAATAGTAAAATGGGCGGATATGGAATCCGCCCCTACGGTGGCGCACCCCCGTCCGTGGAGAAAAGCAAGGATATGCCGAGGGCGCTTTTTTATTGCGTTTAGCTGAAAATTTGGTTTTCCTCTTTTATTTTGTCTTACCGTGTGGTAAAATTGAAGTAATACCTATACAGGAGCGAAAAATGGCTGTATTTAAATGTAAAATGTGCGGCGGAGCTCTTGAGCTTTTGCAGGAGGAGACCACCGGGGTGTGCCAATATTGCGGCACCCGTCAGACCCTGCCAAAGCTTGACAGCGACAAAAAGGTGAACCTCTACGACAGAGCAAACCACCTTCGCCGAAGCAATGATTTTGATAAGGCGGCGGCTATCTATGAGCAGATCATCCTTCTCGACAGCACCGATGCGGAGGCATACTGGTCTCTCGTTCTTTGCCGCTACGGAATCGAGTACGTGGAGGACCCTGCAACGAAAAAGCGCTTCCCCACGGTAAACCGAGCACAGTATACCTCGGTCTACGATGATATCAACTATACCGAGGCTCTGAAGCACGCAGATTCGGCTCAGAGGGAGCTTTACGAAAGGGAAGCGGCTGAGATCAACGAGATACAGAAGGGTATTCTTGCCATCTCCCAAAACGAGGAGCCCTTTGACGTGTTTATCTGCTATAAGGAGACGGATGAGGCCGGCAGAAGGACTCACGACAGCGTGCTTGCCACCGATCTTTACCATCAGCTGACCAGAGAGGGATTTAAGGTGTTCTTCTCCCGCATAACCCTTGAGGATAAGCTGGGAAGCGCCTACGAGCCATACATATTTGCCGCCCTCAACTCAGCAAAGGTGATGGTAGTCATCGGCACACGCCCCGAGCATTTCAATGCGGTATGGGTAAAGAACGAGTGGTCAAGATATCTTTCCATCATAAAGAATGACCCGAAGAAGATGCTTATCCCCGCATACAGAGATATGGATCCCTACGATATGCCCGAGGAATTCTCTCATCTTCAGGCACAGGATATGTCAAAGCTTGGCTTTATGCAGGACCTTATCCGAGGAATCAGAAAGATAGTTGCCTTTGAGGAGGATAAGCATTCTTCTGCACCCGTGGCGTCCTCCGGTCACGTTAGCTCTAACGTAGAGGCTCTTCTTATGAGAGGAACCATCGCCCTTGAGGATGAGGAATGGGAAAGAGCCGACAGCTTTTTTGAGCAGATACTGAACGCTGAGGCCACGTGCGCCGAGGCATATCTGGGAAAGCTGATGGCAGAGCTGAGAGTGAAAAACCGTGAGCAGCTTGCAAATCTTGAAAAGCCCTTTGATAATGGAAAAAGCTATGCAAAGGTGCTGCGCTTTGCCTCGGATGAGCTGAAAAAGGCTCTTGATGGATATAACGAAACGATCCGTCAAAGAATAGAAAACGAGCGCCTTGAGTCTGTGTATGCCGATGCTGTAGCGGAAAAGAACAATGCGAGCACACAAGATCAGTTTGAAGATGCCGCCGCTTTGTTCGACACCATTAAAGACTATAAGGATTCTGCCTCTCTTGCCGCTGAATGCCGCGTGAAGGGTGAAGAAGCATACAAGGATTCCGTTCTTTCAGAGGCACTTTCGAAAATGAGGGGCAATACCGTATTCTCGTACTATAACGCTATGGGTATTCTTGAAACCATCCCCGGCTGGAAAAACTCCGATGAGCTGATGGAGATCTGCGGACAGAAGATGACAGAGCTTGAGGAGAAGAAAAGGGCGGAGGAAGAAGCGGAAAGAAAACGCCGTGAGAAAAAAGCCGAAGAACAGCGCAAAAAAGCAAGGAAGAATAAAATAATCGGTATCAGCATTGCTTCTGTTTTCATTATTGTGGGTATTGCCGCTTTTGTCATATATGGTTTTGTTATTTCTTCCGTAAAGTATAATGAAGCTGTCCGTCTTGCAGACGAAGGCAATTACAGCGAGGCTATTACCATACTTGAGGGGATTTCCGGATATAAGGACAGTGAGGAAAAAATTGTTGAATACAAAGCAGAGCTTAAAGAGATAGTCGATAAGTGGGGAGAAATTACCCTGAGAGAAACTGTGTCTGCGGGTCTGTTTAATACATTGGCACTCAGAACCGACGGTACTGTTGTGGCTGTGGGTGACAATGATTACGGCCAATGCAACGTTTCGGACTGGACAGACATCGTTGCCGTAAGCGCAGGGTGGTGTCACACCGTAGGCCTTAGATCCGACGGTACGGTAGTGGCTGTGGGGGACAATAATTCCGGTCAATGCGACGTTTCGGACTGGACGGATATCGTTGCCGTAAGCGCAGGATGGAGTCACACCGTGGGCCTCAGAGCAGACGGTACTGTTGTTGCAGTAGGAGCTAACGTTAACGGTCAATGCAACGTTTCGGACTGGACGGACATTGTTGCGGTAAGCGCAGGAGCCCGGCACACCGTGGGTCTCAGATCCGACGGAACGGTGGTGGCTGTAGGTTACAATGAGTACGGTCAATGCGACGTTGGAGACCTGACAGATATTGTTGCAATAAGTGCCGGAGGTCATCTCACTGTTGGTCTCAAATCCGACGGTACAGTTGTGGCTGTTGGAGACAATGAGTACGGTCAATGCGACGTTGACGATTGGACGGATATCGTTGCCGTAAGCGCAGGGGGGGATCACACCGTGGGTCTCAGATCCGACGGAACGGTGGTGGCTGTTGGACACAATGTGGACGATCGATGCGACGTTTGGGACTGGACAGATATAAAAATTCCCGAAAACTAAATACCAAAGCCGTGACCTTGTTTGCAGGTCACGGCTTTTTACTGTCAAAATAACCTCGGCTTTTCCTGAGAACGGAGGAGAGGGAGTGTCTCTCTTATCGACCCGTTATCGGGCCGAAGAGAGAGGTGCATCGTTGAAAAAAGCGTGAACGGACGGAAAAATATTCAAAAAATACAAATTTTATGCAGAGAAATTTTTGAGTCAAATTTGTACAAACAGCACAAAAACA
This sequence comes from Clostridia bacterium, assembly GCA_017520365.1. Lineage (GTDB taxonomy): Bacteria > Bacillota > Clostridia > Oscillospirales > CAG-272 > Avispirillum. Next base: position 593 of record JAFXFQ010000012.1, on the reverse strand, counting down.
GGATTTTTCACAACGGTTAGTGGCGGCTAACCGTTGTGCATTTTGCCGCCAAAATACTTCAAAAAATGCCGTTTCTGCCTTAAATGCAAAAAAACATATAATATTAAAAAAAATAATGTAAAAATATGCGAAAACTATAGAATTTTTTTAACTGTTGTGCTATAATGTCTGTTGTAAAATTATATGCCCAGGAGGACATGCTTAATGAAAAAAACTATGACAGCGGTACCCTTTACCGAAACCCCCGAACAGAAGGCGAAGCTTGATGCTATCATCGACAGCCTGAAGGAGCAGCCCGGTTGCCTCATGCCCATCATGCAGCAGGCTCAGGACGTTTACGGCTACCTTCCTCTCGAAGTTCAGAAGCACATCGCCCTCAGACTTGAGATCCCCGTATCCGAGGTTTACGGCGTTGCTACCTTCTACTCCCAGTTTTCTCTGTATCCGAAGGGAAAGTACAAGATTTCCGTTTGTCTCGGTACCGCTTGTTACGTAAAGGGTTCCGGTGACATCTACAACAAGCTTCAGGAATTACTCGGTATCGAGGGTGGTCAGTGTACCCCGGACGGCAAGTTCTCTTTGGACGCATGTCG
>JAFXFQ010000094.1 GCA_017520365.1 Clostridia bacterium | reverse complement strand
CGGTGTTGACGAGCGCGGCAGAATGAACCTCTCCAGAAAAGACGCTCTTAACGCAGAAAGCGACAAGTAATAAACGATAACAAAAACCCTGTCTCAGACAGGGTTTTTGAGATAAAAAGGTATAAGAAAATGAACAATAATCTGGACCCGAGAGATCCGAGAAGATACAGAAGCAATTATGCTCCCTACGGCGAACCGGAGATAAAGCGCACCTATACTCCCGAGGAGGCGGGCCACGATAAGCACCGCAAGCCCGTCACCCGAGCCTCCTATAATGCCCGCCGCCGCAAGCGCAAAAAGCCAAACGTTGGTGTGATCGTCATTATCTCTTTGTTTGTTCTTGTTGCTGCGGCGTGCATCTGGCTTTTGCTCAGCGGCAACAATAACCCTGAAAACATACCCGATAATGATAAACACGTTCCCCTCGGCAGCGAAAAGACAGAGGATGAGCTTCTTGAAGAGATCATCTGCCCCGATACGGATGACCCCAATGATAATAAGGAAGAGCTTTTACCCTACTTTACGGTGACTCTCACCGAGGATGATATCCACATGGGCGATCTCATTCTGGTTAACTCCTATCACGAATACCTTTTCCCCGAGGAAATGGAAAAGAATATCGTAAAGATCTCCGATCACAATAACGGATATTATGGAACATCGGCGTATAATACCGCAGTTTACCTTTCCGGCGAGGCTCTCAACGCCTTCAATAAGATGACTGAGGATAATTTTAACGATACCGGCTTTAAATGGCTGCAGGTAAACTCCGCATACAGAAGTCTTGAGCATCAGCAGCAGCTGTACTCCGATTACCTCAGAGATTACGGACAGGATTACGTCGATAAATACGTGGCGACCCCCGGTTACAGCGAGCACCACACAGGACTTGGCATAGATCTTAACGTTAACAGAAACGGCTCTATTTCCTACGTTGAAAGTGATGCAGAGTGTGGGTGGTTCAGAGAAAAGTGCCAGGAGTACGGATTTGTCCTCAGATATCCCGATGATAAGATCCATATCACAGGTATTGATTTCGAATCATGGCATTATCGCTACGTAGGCGTTCCCCACGCTCAGATAATGGAGGATCTTAACCTCTGCCTTGAGGAGTACGTTGACTACCTGAAAACCTATACCTTTGACGGAGAGTGCCTCTCATACAGTGCAGAAACAGGCATATATCAGACTACTGCCGAGGAGTTTTACAAGGCGGAAAGCGGAATTATGATCTATTACGTGCCTGCAGATGCAGAGAATGGCGAAACTGAGGTCAGTATCCCTAAGGATTGCGAATATACTGTCTCAGGAAATAACGTTGACGGATATATCATAACCTGCGAAAAATAAACCTTATAATCAAAAAAACCATTCAGCTGTAGTTGAATGGTTTTTTTGAGTTTGTTAAAGCGAGAGTCTGGCGATAAATTTCAGGTTGTCGGGGAGTACTATGTGGAGGACTTTTTGCAAAAAGCCCCCCACACCCCCAAAAAACCTTGAAAAGAGGGTATATAAATTTCAGTTTAGAGGGGAGTTAGAAAATAACAGATGGACGAAAAATGTGATCCAAAGCCTCTCCCATGGGGAGAGCCTTGTTGTTACCTCCCCAATAAACCCGAATTTATCGTAATCTGTGTTCCTTATTTAAACCCCTTTTGCTTTGCAAATCCGCAACGTCTGCAGAGGGGTTCCTTCACGTCCCGTTTGATGAGTGATTCCCGAAGCTTAACGGCCCTTTCCGAGGAAAGGATATCCTCAACGGAGGAGACGTAGATATTGCCGAGGGGCACAGCACCTTCGGCATCGAGACAGCATGGAACAACTGTGCCGTCGCAGAGAATGCCTATCTGATCCCTAAGACCGTAGCAGGTGTGGTGAGTTGATATCTCCTCTGCATCAATGTCCGGCCAGTCAAATCTCTCTCCCCATTCAAGAAAGACCTTATCTGTAATTCTGAATCCGGAATACGTCTCCTTCCATTCCCCGGGAAACCTTTCGTGCATAAGGGACAGGATCCTTTCGTTTCTTTTACACTCTTCTCCGCCCAGATTCCAAAGGCGCATAACGCATATAATGCCTGCCTCGGCCCCTTTTTTGCAAAAGCTGAAGCAATCCTCAAGATAATCCTCAAGAGAAAAACACACCTCGTTTGCTTCATAGGAGTGGAGGGAGATGCTCACCTTGTAAAGAGCGGGAGAGGAAAGAAGCGTGTTCTCTCTCTTTTTCAAAAGTGTTCCGTTGGTGGTTAGTATGGCACGAAAGCTAAGCTCCTTTGCAATTTCAAGAAATCTGTCAAGCTTTGGGTGTAAAAGCGGCTCTCCCATAAGATGGAAATAGAGAAAATCGGCAAAAGGACGCACACGGCTTGCCGCAAGAGAAAACTTATCCTCGCTCATATAGCGGAGAGGTCTTTTGGTTTTGTGGCAAAAGCTGCAGGACAAATTGCAGACGTTGGTTATCTCAAGAAAGGCCTTTTTGGGCATACGCGGTCTCCTTTGGGCATTAAAACATCAATGAATTTTAATAAAGTATGAATTTTGTTGAATATCGCTATTGACAATTGTCAAAAATTAGGGTACAATCTGTACGGTAAAAGGGAGTAGTTGGCGGTGAGAGCCGCGGTACGGGTCGTCATCACGAAGAAATTCCGGGCCGTACCCGAAAATCCTGTTTCAGACAAGTTTTTTGTTGCGAGACTTTTGCTGCATTTTTTCGTGCAGTAATTGTCTTTTTTTATTGCACAGATGCAAAAAGAGAGGTATCGGTATGGCTATTTTTCTGAACATTCTTCTTCTGCTCGTGGGATTTGTTCTCCTGGTCAAGGGAGCAGACTTCTTCGTTGACGGTGCATCAGGCATCGCGCGCCTTCTCGGTATTCCCGGCTTCGTTATCGGACTTACCGTAGTTGCCATGGGTACAAGTGCTCCTGAGGCTGCAGTCAGTATCACCGCAGGCTTTGCCGGCTCAAACGAGCTTGCAATAAGCAACGTTATCGGCTCCAATATTTTCAACCTTCTCGTCGTTGCAGGTACGTGTGCCGTGATCAAGCCTTATAAAATAGAAAACCTGCTTATCAAGCGTGATTTCCCCATTAACATTGCGGCAAGTATCCTTCTGGTCGTGCTTATGCTTATCGGAAGGGTGCTGGGCTATCTTAACGGTATAGTACTTCTTGCCGGTATCATTGCATACATTGCATACGTTGTAATGGATGCATTGAAGCACCGCGAGACCTTTGAGGAGGAGGAGACTAAAAAGCTGTCTCTGCCCCTCAGCCTTGTGTTTATCATAGGCGGTCTTGCTGCCATCATCTTTGGCGGAAACCTTGTTGTTGATAACGCAACAGACATTGCAGAGCGTCTCGGCTGGAGTGAGGCGTTCATCGGCCTTACCATCGTCGCCATCGGAACAAGTCTTCCCGAGCTTGTTACCAGCATCGTTGCAGCAAGAAAGGGCGAGAGCGGTCTTGCGCTCGGTAACGTTATCGGCTCTAACCTCTTCAACATCCTCTTCATTCTCGGAATGTCTTCTGTCCTCTGTCCTATCAGCGTAGACACGGATGCTATTGTAAATACCATAATTATGATAGGTGTAACGGTGGCAGTGTTTATTCCTTGCTTTATCAAAAAAGGAATGGGCAGAGTAGTTGGCGCACTTAGTGTTTTAGCTTATGTGGCTTACACAGCATATCTTCTTATTTTTACTATCTGATAAGCTAAAAAAGAGACCCGCTTTTGCGGGTTTCTTTTTTTAGGTAACAGGGCTTCTTATTTTTCAAGAGCATATCGTCTGACATAGATCCTTCTGGGGAAGGAATCGCCTTCGCTGAGGCCCTCCTTGGGATCGTCGAAAACAAGGGTCAGTTCCCCGGGACGGCTTTCTGTGATATAGTTATAGCCTGAGCAGCTCTCCCCCCATTTTCCGTTACATTCCTCAAGGATCGCAGGCTCAGACCAGGTGAGACCGCCGTCTGTGGAGAAGAGGAGGAAGGTGTGAACGTGGCCCGAGGATATAACAAGGGTGCCGTCGGAAAGCTTTATGATGCGAGGCCAGACGCCCCAGTCAACAACCGTGTAGGGCGCCCCCCACGTTTTTCCGTAGTCATAGGAATGAGAAACGTAAAGGGGTGAGTATATCTCGTGACCGCCCGTTCTGAGAACTGCAACGATATGTCCGTCCTCTACCTCTATGCAGTCTGTTTCGCAATATCCCTCTGCATTTACGTCAGCAATTGGGTAGGTGTTGCAGTCTGCAACGGTGGTAAGAAATTCAAAGGTCTCACCCTTGTCGTGAGATACGATGCACCATGTTCTGTAAAGATAAAAATCGTAGGGACCGTGTTCCTTCAGCCAGGGGCAGAGGATGCGGTCCTCTTTGAATTGACCGTACATCATAACGAGGATGTCGCCGTTTGCCATTTCGATGATACCCGTCTGGGCGCATCCCGTGTGGCGGTTGTTGGAGTCGCCGTAGCCGTAGGAAAGATCGGGGATGTCAAGATTGCAGAAATGGGTCTCTACCTTGTTTGCCATTATATCGTCAAAGCTTTTGGCTCGGTGAACAGCAAGAACAAAGGGAACCTTTTCCTGCTCAAGGTTTATGATGGAGCGAAAAACGGCGCTGGATTCGCCAACGGCAATATAAGTACCGTCCTTCAGCTGTATAAAGGGAGCACGTGTAGCTCTCACGGCACCCTCGAATCTTTCAAAGGTGACTCCGTTATCCTCGGAGTATAGTGAGTATGCCTTGTGGTCAGGTGCGATGCCTACAGAGACAATAATCCTTCCGTCATTGCTCTTTATGCCGCAGGCGGGGTAATGGCCGCTGCCGTATTTTTCTTCTGAAATAAGCGTGGGAGTAATCTTCATAAAAGGTCCGTCCTTCAATTTTTATTACAATTTAATTATAAGCCCCTTCGGACGGTTGTCAAGAAAAAAGTAATGCTATTTTTTCTTTTGTTATGATTTTTGCATATATAAGCACGATTTTGGGATTGAAGTTTTGGCCTTGTTGTGATAGAATTGGAACAGTATAAGGGGAAATGTCATTTCCTCAAGCCTTGGAGCCTTCGCAAAGGGCGGAGGAATAAACAGCCGCTTAGCGGCAGAACGGAGATGAATATGAAAAAGCTATTGAAGACCGCTCTGCTTTTTTTGGTTGCAGGTATGCTCTTAACGGCGATTTGCATGGGTGTCGTGACCTCAAGCGCCGCAAATGATCCTGCCAACAGCTATGTTAAGCAGAATGCGCCTTACGAGGATTCAACCATATCCATGTGGTTTGAGCATTCCTTCAAAAAGGTGTTCACCAGTGACAAGACCCATTCCGGCATGGATACCTATTCTGTTTATATGGCGAAGAATGAGATCGAAAATGCACAGTTCGTTCTTTATTCCGATACCCAAAAAACAGGCCTCTCTGCCACAGTTACCAATTTCACCGATGGGAATGGTAACGAGATCCCTGCAGAGATCTATTATCAGATGTACGTTACCGTTGAGGGCGTTCAGCACGATTATATCTATGGAATGACAGATTCCTCACAGGACTATATCCGCGAGGGTGAGATCCCCGATCCCGTGTATCCGCTCAAAGGCATCGGCAGATTCCAGCTCAATGCGGGAAAGAGTCAGGCTTTCTATATCAGAGTAAAGTCCTCCTCCGATACTCCCTCCGGCTGGTACAGCGCTCAGCTTGATATCAAGAATTCCTCAGGTCAGGTCATAAAGACTGCAACGGTGTTCTGCTATGTATGGGATTTTGAGATCAGCGAGAAAACAGAGCTCCAGACGTCATTTATAATGAGCAATAACACTTCATACGGCGGAACATATCAGAAGTTCTATGACTATCTTCTTGAAAACCGCCTTATGGCAGCTGATATTCCCGGAAAGCTCACACCGGATAACCCCTATCTCCTAAATCCCCGTGTCAGCGCTATACGCGTTTCCGGATATATCGAGGCAGGTGAGAATCCCGGCGCCAGATATAGTGACCAGCAGCAGCACTATCCTTACTATACCGATATCTACAACCGCCTCGCACAGAGCTCTGTTTGGGACGAAGTGAAGGATAAGCTCTATTTCTACGATACGGACGAGCCTCTGCCTGCAGAGCTTGCCGCGGGAATCAGAGATACCATCACTGAGGCATATACCTCAAAAACAGGAATCTCCAAGTATTGGGGCGGCACAAATCCCAAGATCGTTATCCCTCACGGCGAGAATCACCCCTATCCCTATTATACCTTCACAAACGAGGTAAAGCCTCTCTCCTCCTTCTCTCCCTCCGTTCTTTCCGATGCAGAGGAGGCGATGCTTGAGGATAACCTCTGTACCGTATGGTGCCCCCGTATGTACGGCTTCACGCCTATGTCAGAGATAGCCAATACAGACTTTAAGTGCCGCGAAACAGATATTATCAGAACAAATTCAGGCCCCTACTCCGGTAACATCTCTAAGTGGGGAAATGATTACTATATCTGGGAGAATATCTTCGGCGAGTTCACAGACCGTGTTAAGTCTGAGATGGCTACAGACAGTGAGGATATCGAGCTTTGGGCATATTCCGCAGGCTATAACAAGAACTATACATATACTAACCACCTTATCGAGAATACAGGTCTCCAGACCAAGATGATGTTCTGGCAGCTCTATTAGGAGGATTGCACCGGATATCTCTACTACGGTACAAACAACTGGACAGAGCAGGATGGCAACGTTCAGACTATTTATTACGATACCACTCCCACCGGCTCCTTCAATATGTTTGAATGGAGAACAAACAAATGGTATCTTGCTTCAACAGGTAAGTATATCTACGGTAACGGTGTTCTCTTCTACGGCGGCTCTCAGGGTAAGGGACTGAGAGGCGCATCATACATAGGATCTATCCGTGTCGAAATGATGCGAGACGGCGTTGAGGAATATCAGATGCTGACTATGATCGAAGACCTTCTCGGTGAGAAGGCAGCTAAGGATATTGTAAGCAGAGTTTCCACAAACGTTGTAAGATACCTTTCTCTCCCCAATTTCTCAACAAGCGGCTGGTCATCCTCTATGGATGAGTACGACATTATGGCGGCTGTCAGAAAGGATATGGGCAATACCCTGGAGGCTGCTGTAAGAAACGGTCAGTGCGAGCACAAGTGGAACGGCGGCGAGGTTACAGAGGAGCCTACCTGTCTTGAGATCGGCTATATGACCTATACCTGTACGGAGTGCGGAGCGCAGAGAGACGAGTATATCCCCGCATATCATACTGAGGGCAGTTGCTTTAAGATCACATCCTCCACAGTTACATGCACAGAGGATGGAACTGTGACAAGCAAGTGTACTATCTGCGGCTTTGAAAAGATCAGAACTGTCAGCGCACGTCATAACGATTCCGATTATTACAGATACGAGAGCAAGAACAATAGCGTTCATAACGTGTTCTGTACCGAGTGCGGTCAGCTTATCGATGCCGTTGCGCACCTGTCCTTTGCGTATAAAGAGAATCCTACCTGCACAGAGAAGGGCTCACAGGGAATTCGCTGTAAGCTGTGTGACTATTCTGCAGAAACATACAGCTTCGACGCTGCAGGCCATAGCTACGTTGACGGCACCTGCACCGTTTGCGGTGAGACCGATCCCGCATATGCTCCCGAGCCCGACGTAATGAAGGGCGATATCAGCGGCGACGGTAAGATCAACGGTATGGATATCAATATTGCAAAGCGAATCCTCTCAGGAACCGCCGAGCCTACAGATGAACAGCTGGTAGCAGCCGACGTTACCGGCGACGGCGCCTTTAACGGTCTGGATGCAAACCTCCTCTCCAGATTCATAAGCGGCTCCATCAACGATTTTAACTGATAAAAAGCGACCCCTTCGAGGGGTCGCTTTCACTTCGAGGGGTCGCTTTCACTTCGAGGGGTCGCTTTCATTTTAGGTACTGCATTTAATAACGAAATCCGCCGAGTTTTCGGCGGATTTCCAACTTTTCCATAGATCAGAACTTTAAAAGGTCGAAAGAAAGCTTTAATATGATCCTTTTTCAAGATTCATTTAATTAATACTGCACATAGTTTGAGGGAATATCCTTTGCATACAAATGGGCACTATCTGAAAGGGCGAGGACTTTGGGCAGGCAAATCTTGCCTGTTGAATCGGGACTGAATTCAATAAGGGTCACTCCTGTGTGGCACATATCAAAATGGGTACAGAACTGAGGATAGGGAATATCGAGAAGGCAGGAAAGGAATATGAGGCCGAATCCCTGATGTGCAAAAAGGGCGACTCTGTCATTATTATGGGCGGTCGCCTCGTATCTGCCTGTATGTGGGATATGCTTATATCCGAGGGATGCAAAAAAGCTATCAGCTTCTCTGTATACCCTCTCAACACCCTTTTGGAAATCCTTTCTCAAAAGCTTGGGATGATCATACCAGTGATCACCGAGGTCTCTGATCTCGGGAGAGGAGAACAGGTTGATGGTTCTCTCGTCGTGAAATGCCCAGGTGTCTCCGCTGTTGTCAGCCTTGGGAACGGTGAAATCAAGCCAAGCATAGTGCTCGTTGGCAAAATCAAGGGGGATGGGGGCTGTTCCGAGCTTTTCACAGGTGGGGGCGGCAGTCTGTCTTGCTCTGTTGGATGTAGAGACAAATATTTTGTCAAGCCCCGTTCTGCAAAGTCTTTCAGAGAGAGCCTCTGCCTGCTTGTGTCCGTGAGGAGTCAGGCTGTCCGGCTCGTATATAGGATCGCCGTGGCGAATGTAATAAAACAGCATAGCAGCTCCTTATGTCAGATGTCCGAGAGTAATGTGAGTACTTGGGGAAGGGACTCGCGTATAACGTAGCTTGCCCGTTGATCATATGGTGTTGGGCTAAGGTTGATAATTATCAGATGCTTACCCGAAAAATCGGCAACGAGACCTGCGGCAGGGTAAACCGTGAGAGATGAGCCGCCTACAATAAGCACGTCTGCCTTTTCTATGTGCTCCGCCGCCATTGCAAATGCGTCGGCAGGCAATGCCTCGCCGTATAACGTAACGTCAGGTCTTATGATGCCTTGGCAGGCAGGGCAAAGCGGCAGACTATCGCTGCTTTCCATCATTTGTGGTTCGTATGTGCGTCCGCATCTGTCACAAAATGCACGTGACATAGTTCCGTGCAGCTCAAAAACATTGCGGCTGCCCGCCTTTTGGTGGAGACCGTCAATGTTTTGGGTGATAACGGCCTTTATAATGCCCTTTTCTTCCAGAGCTGCCAATGCACGGTGGGCATCATTTGGAGTGGCGTCGGGATAGAGCATTTTTTCTCTGTAAAACTTGAAAAAACGCAGAGGCTCCGCAGTCAGACAGTCACGGCTGAGGAAGTATTCGCACGGCTCGTCTGAGGTGGTGTAAAGTCCGCTCTGACCGCGAAAATCAGGTATACCGCTGGCGGTTGAAACTCCTGCACCTCCAAAAAACACGGCGTGGCGAGAGCTTTTCAAAATTTCCTTTATTTCTTTGATTTCGTTTTTGAAATGCATATTATTGATCCGATCTTGTGTTTTTTCTCAGTTGCAAGCCTGTTTCAGCTTTTCAAGCAGCTTTACAAGGGCAATAGTGTCAAGAGCGCAGTATTCTTCAAGCTCTGCTATGATATCGCTCTTTGTTTCGAAGCTGTCGGGATCAGCGCACATAGCGGCGTATATGGTGGTTGCCTCCTGACCGTTGTGAACGCCTGACAGCTTTTGGTAATCAAGCTCGTCGTTATCGGGATAAAGTGCGTGGAGCACAGCCTTCAAGGAGCAGGCTCCCTTCATTTTACCGTCGTAATACCAACGTTTTTCAAATGGGCGCATCATATCGTAGAGGCGAGATGCCATGTCACGAAGGCGAAGGGAGAGATCTCCGAATCTGTCAGCAAGAGAAAGAAGCATAGCCTTCTCAAGCTGCATATTGTAGGCGGTGATGCAGGCTCCGTCGGGAATGTTTTTGCAAAGAGCCTCTGCAATGATCCTTCTGGGGTCTTCTCCGGGAGGCGCAATACAGCTTATATGCTCAAGCGGTGCGCCCTCTTCTCTTTGAATATGGAGGGAAAACTGAAAGGCGCAGGGCTCAAAGGGGCGAAGCCCGTCAAAGGGCGGAAAGGGGAGCTGCATCGTTTCAAAATCAAGAAAGCACATGGGATACCACAGCCCTGAAAGGAATTTTTTTAAATTCTCCTTGTCAATGATAGGGGGAGAATCGTTTAGATACATTTCT
>JAFXFQ010000093.1 GCA_017520365.1 Clostridia bacterium | reverse complement strand
GGACGGCCGTGCGTTGTGAAGTAGCGCTGAGTTTCCTCATCAGTCATCCAAACGGAGGAGAGACAGGTGGTCTCAGTTGTCATAACGTCGATGCCGTTACGGAACTCGATGGGGAGGCTCTTGATACCGTCGCCAACAAACTCAAGGACCTTGTTCTTAACGAACTTTTCCTTGAAGGTTGCGCCAATAAGTGCAAGAGCTACGTCCTGAGGGCCCACACCGGGACGGGGAGCACCTGTGAGACGAACTGCAATGACCTCGGGGGCTGCTACGTCGTAGGTGCGGCCGAGTATCTGCTTAACGAGCTCAGGGCCGCCCTCGCCCACGGCCATAGTACCGAGAGCACCGTAGCGTGTGTGGCTGTCGCTACCGAGGATCATCTTTCCGCATCCGCTCATCATTTCTCTCATGAAGGAGTGGATGACCGCAAGGTGAGCGGGAACGTAGATAGCTCCATACTTCTTAGCGGCGGAAAGGCCGAACATGTGGTCATCCTCATTGATGGTGCCACCGACAGCGCAGAGGGAGTTATGACAGTTTGTGAGAACGTAGGGAATGGGAAGCTTATCAAGGCCGCCCGCTCTCGCTGTCATAAGGATACCTACGTATGTAATATCGTGAGATGCAAGTGCATCAAACTTGATCTTGAGATTCTTCTCATCACCTGAGGTGTTGTGAGCTTTGAGAATAGAATAGGCAATGGTGCCCTTCTTTCCGTTTTCAACGTCGGTGCCCTCAACAAACTGACCGTTTTTATAGAAAACACCGTTTTTAATGAGTTTTACCATAATATCTATATCCTTTTTGCAATTTTTTCGATATACTCCTTCATTATACTATAACAAAATATGAAAATCAATACGAAAATGAATATTAACAAAGAAGTATCGGAACAGACCCGACTGAAAAAACGGGGACAAGAGCTGTGCCTATGATAACAAAAAAGAAAAGGCTAAAGAAATAAGTTTACAAAGCCTCATACTGTACCGTCCTTTCCACACTTAATAATATAAATAATATTCTCTTTTTCGTCAACAAGTACGGCACAATTGCGTCAGACTTGTTGACAAACCACCTTGTTTGCGGTAAAATATAAGGTAACTTATTATGCATTGTAATATATTATAAGGAAACAATATTAATTATGGGAAAACCTATCGTTATAACCTTTGCAAACCAAAAGGGCGGCGTCGGAAAGACTACCTCTGCCGTTAATATTGCCGCTGCTGTGGGTGCTATGGGTCACCGGGTACTCCTTTGCGACCTTGACCCTCAGGGCAATGCCACAAGCGGTGTGGGCGTCAGCAAAAAGAGCTTGAAATACTCGGCATACGAGGCTCTTATCGGCTCCTGCCACCCTGCCCTTGCAATTTACAAAACAAATTTTAAAAATCTTTGGGTAATGCCCTCCACCATAGATCTGGCAGGTGCCGAGATCGAGCTTATCGAGCAGGAAGGCAGAGAATATGCTTACAAGCGCATCATCGATGCGGTGGGCGAGGATTTCGACTTCATCTTCACAGACTGTCCCCCCTCCCTCTCCATCCTCACCGTCAATGCGCTCTCGGCGGCAGACGGCGTTGTCATACCCATGCAGTGCGAATACTATTCTCTTGAGGGTCTCTCTCAGCTGATGATATCCATCAAAAAGGTAAAGCAGCTGTACAACCCCGCCCTCACCATAACAGGCATCCTTATCACCATGTACAACGGCAGACTTAATCTCTCCGCTCACGTGCTGGGTGAGATCAAAAAGTATTATGCCGACAAGCTCTTCACCACCAGCGTTACGAGAAATGTCAAGCTGACGGAGGCACCCAGCTTCGGTGAGCCCATCTACTACTATGACAAGTATTCCAAGGGCTCCCTTGCTTACACGGAGATAGCAAAAGAGCTTATTTCACGAGTGATGTGACCGAAAGGAATGAAATATGGCAAAGAAAAGATCCTTTGACGAGGCTCGCGGTCTCGACAATCTGTTTTTTGAAAACGAATACAGCTCCCACGGCCAGAGCGTTACAAGACTTCGCCTTTACGAGGTGGAGCCCAAGGCCGATCAGCCAAGAAAGGATTTTGACGAGGAGCAGCTTCAGATCCTCTCTCAGTCAATTCTGAAAAACGGCGTTATTCAGCCCATTCTCGTTCGCCCCACAGAGAGCGGACGCTATCAGATCATCGCAGGTGAGCGTCGTTGGCGTGCTTCAAAGCTGGCAGGCCTTTCCGACATCCCTGCAGTTATCATGGAGGCGGACGAGCTTCGCACCGCCACTCTTGCTCTCATTGAAAACCTTCAGCGAGAGAACCTGAACCCCTACGAGGAGGCAAAGGCATTCCATATGCTTATGTCCGGCTTCGACCTTACTCAGGAGGAGGTCAGCGAGCGCCTCGGTAAAAGCAGAAGCGCTGTTGCCAACGCTCTGCGTCTCCTTGACCTGCCTGAGTCTGTTGCCGTCTATCTCAGAGACGGTACACTTTCTCAGGGCCACTGCCGTGCTCTTCTGGGACTTAAGGACAAGGACTCCATAAAGGCTCTTGCAGACGATATCATCGCAAGGGACCTTTCCGTACGAGAGACTGAAGCGGCGGTGAAGGCTTACAACAAGGGGCCGAAAAAGGAGAAGGAAGAAAAGGCCGACCGTGTATCCGTCGACTACGTTGCAGAGCTTGAAAAGAAGGTCACCGGTCTTTCCGGCAGATACTGCAAGATCAAAGCCAAGGGTGCGCGCAAGACCGTTACCGTTGAATACAGCGGCGAGGGCGACCTTGAGGCACTGCTCTCACTCATCTGCGGTGCAAAGATCACAGAGGAATAAAAATCAAATAAATAAAAATATTATCTAAACATACATCAGGAGAAAAACCATGCTTGACATCAAACTTATCAGAGAAAACCCCGAAAACGTTATCGCCCGCCTTGCAGCTAAGGGCAAGGATGCTGCGGCAGAAATAAACAGAATCGTTGAGCTCGATACGCTCCGCCGCAATATGATCGCAGAAAACGATCAGAAGAAGGCCGAGCAGAACAGACAGACAAAGCTTATCCCCCAGTACAAGAAGGAGGGCAAGGACTGCGCTGAGATCTTTGCAGCTATGAAGGCCCTCTCCGCTGAGGTAAAGGCAAACGACGAAAAGCTCTCCGAGATCGAGGAGGAGTACAACACTCTTATGCTTGGTCTCCCCAACCTTCCCGACGAGGACCTTAAGGCAGGCGGCAAGGAAAACAACGAGCCTATCCGCTACTTCGGCGATCCCCACGTATTCGATTTCGAGCCCAAGAACCACGTTGACCTTTGCACAGACCTTGGTCTTATCGACTATAAGAGAGGTGCAAAGCTCTCCGGTAACGGCTTCTGGATCTACCGCGGCTGGGGCGCACGCCTTGAGTGGGCTCTTCTCAATTACTTCATCGACACCCACATCGCAGACGGCTACGAGTACGTTCTCGTTCCCCATATGCTGGGATATGAGTGCGGCCTTTGCGCAGGTCAGTTCCCCAAGTTCCAGGACGAGGTATACTGGCTTGACACAGCAGAGGACGAAAGAAAGAGATTTATGCTCCCCACAGCGGAGACAGCTCTCGTTTCTCTCCACCGTGATGAGATCCTCACAGAGGCTGACCTCCCCAGAAAGTATATTTCCTACACTCCCTGCTTCCGCCGCGAGGCAGGAAGCTACAGAGCTGACGAGCGCGGTATGGTAAGAGGCCACCAGTTCAACAAGGTGGAAATGGTTCAGTATACTCGCCCCGAGGATTCCGACGCAGCCTTCGAGGAGCTTGTAGGTAAGGCAGAGGCTCTCGTTAAGGGCCTCGGCTTCCACTTCAGAACAGTTAAGCTTGCAGCGGCAGACTGCTCCGCTTCCATGGCAAGAACATACGATATCGAGATCCACATCCCCTCCATGGACGGCTACAAGGAGGTATCCTCCGTTTCCAACGCACGTGACTATCAGGCGCGCCGCGGCTCTATCAGATTTAAGAGAGACGGCTCTAACAAGACTGAGTTCGTTCATACTCTCAACGGTTCCGGCCTTGCAACAAGCCGTATCCTTCCCGCTATCGTTGAGCAGAATCAGAACAGCGACGGCAGCGTTACCGTTCCCGAGGTTCTCCGCAAGTATCTCGGCGTTGATGTTCTCACAAAGGACATGAAGTAATGCCCGGCTTTAAGACCTACTATCAGAATTTTGCCCTTGATAATTCCACCGTCTCCCTGACGGTGATCATCTGGGCTATATGCATCGGCCTTGCGGTGGGAGTTATCGCTTACACCTTCTCCCGCCACAGGTCAAGCAAGATCGTAAGCAAGCTTTCCGAGGGTGGATATTCCTCAAAGGAAAATACCGCAACGGCAGCGACCCTTGGCATCAAGGCAAGTCCTCTGCTCAGGGCAAGCCTTGCCGATTTCAAGCCCCTCAGAAAGTATGTCACCATAGTCAACCCCGATGAATGCCGCATTGAAAGAAAGAAAACCCTCCTCTCATCTGTAAGACGTGTTTTCAGACGTGACGAGCCCAGTGCCGTTTACGACCTTGAAAAGGCTCAGCTTTATATGACAGAGGATGCGGCAAGAGTCGCAAAAATGAGATACGGCACCAAGGGCAATCCCTACGTGGTTGCCGTTATAGCGGCTGTTCTCTTCCTTCTTTGTGCTGTGGGATTGACTGTCTGTATGCCAAAGCTTCTGGAGCTTGTAGACTCCATGATAACAGCCTATAAGAATCTTTGATCAGAAAGGAGATAGGAAATGGCAAGAGTCAGAAAAAGAAAAATGAAAAACCGCGTCTCCGGCCGTGCGGGCATCATCCTTACGGTGATCTGCCTCATTCTTGCCGTGGTTGCAGTGATCGCCGTGCTCTATCTCAGCGGCTACCGCTACGTGAAATACAGATTTCAGGAGGGCTACTCCGTTAAATTCGTCGGAGTGGTCGACAAAAATGGCAACCCCGTTTCCGGAAAGATCTCCTATAACGGTAAAAGCGATAAGGATGGCCTCACCGCCACGGTGAATGAAAAGGACGGCACCATCGTATACAACAACGGCCAGACCTATAAGGGCGAGACCCACGACCTTATAAAGCACGGACGCGGTGTTCTCACCTTTGACAACGGAGACGTTTACGAGGGCACATTCATCGCAGACCACATTACAGGCGAGGGTAAATTCACCTACGCCAACGGCGACGTTTACGAGGGCCCCGTTAAGGACGCTGTACGCGAGGGCAGTGGTAAATACACCTATGCCGGCGGCGACGTTTACGAGGGTGATTTCGTAAACGGTATCCGCGAGGGCAAGGGCAAGTTCACATCTGCCGACGGTGCAAGCTACGAGGGCGACTTCAAGAACAACAAAAAGCACGGAAGCGGCGTTTACGTATATACTGACGGCAGCCGCTACGAGGGTGAGTTTGCCGATGACATGAAGAGCGGCAACGGTACCTACACCTATGCCAACGGCGAGAGCTACGTGGGAGAATTCCGCCACAACACCCTTTGGGGCTTCGGTACCTACACATGGCCCGACGGCAGAGTTTATACAGGCTATTTTGAGGACGGCGTTCCCGTCAGAGTAGACTCCGCCGGCAGAGAAAGCTCCGCAGAGGCATCCCCCGATACCGACACGGCAGCCGAGGAAAACTGATATGAAAAAAGCTCTTCCATTTATAATAGCCGCCGCTGCAATTATTCTGGCAGTCGGTATTATCCTTGCAGTTACCCTTCAGGAGGAGAATTACGAGAGGTACTACGTTGAAGAGCACCTTCTCGGCACTCTCAGATCAGGTGATGAAGATCTTTCCGTTTACTACTTCCTTATTGAAGACGGTACCGGCATCATCGACCTGTGCAACGAGAAAAACACGGTGCGCCAGCGCATTGAGCTCCCCTTACAGAACGAGTACTACGCAAGCCTTGACTATCTGGACGGTTTTCAGCTTTCTCTCGTAAAGGACATCAACTACGACGGCCTTCAGGACCTCTACGTTGTCTGCTCCCTTACAACGGAAAACTGTCAGGGTATGGGCTGGCTCCAGAACAAGGAAACGGGAAAGCTTGAGCTTTGCGAGCCCCTGTCTGCTCTGCCCACAGTTGAGTTTAAGGACGAAACCAAGAGAGTTCACAGCTGCGATCTCTCCAAGGAAGGAGACCCCGTTACCATCTACAAGTGGAACGGCATAAACCTTGTCCCCGTTGAATAAATTAATAAATAAATAATAAAGGTCACGTTAAAATGAAACCAGTTGAATATTTCTTTATAGTCTCGTTGGCTGTTGCCATCGCCTGCGGATTTATTTTCTCGTGGCACGCGTGGAATCGCTCACGCTCAAAGCTGTCGTTTATAGTTGCAGTATCGGTGACGGTGCTTCTTGCCGTCATTACAGCCTTCACACTGGCAACTCTTGCCATCTATATCCTCAGCCTCTGAAAAAAACTGTCGAAAGGACGGTATGAAAATGCTTGAGATCAAGATCTGCCTTAACGGTAAAAAAGTCGAAAAAGCAGACGTTAAGAAAACTATAAAGAAGGGCACGAAAAAAATCGAAAAGGGTGCAAAAGCGCTTTGCGAAAAGGTAGTTCCCGCCCCTGTCAAGAACTTTATCAAGGATGCATCGGAGGATATCGATGCCATCTGCGAGAGAGACCCTGCGGTAAAGAGCCGCGCGGAGGCCGCTCTCCTGTACTCAGGTTTTCACGCCATTATGGCTTACAGAATTGCCAATAAGCTCTATAGAACAGAACACTTCACCTCTGCCCGCTTCGTTTCTCAGTCTGCCCGTTTTCTCACGGGTATAGAGATCCATCCCGGTGCCACCATCGGAAAGGGTCTCTTCATCGACCACGGCAGCGGAGTAGTCATCGGTGAAACGGCCATTATCGGAGATAACTGTACCCTCTATCAGGGAGTTACCCTGGGCGGTACAGGTAAGGATACGGGCAAGCGTCACCCCACCCTCGGCGACAACGTTATGGTAGGCGCAGGCGCAAAGGTGCTCGGTAACTTCACCGTGGGAAGCGGAGCAAAGATCGCCGCAGGTGCCGTTGTTCTCGGACCTGTTCCCGAAAACTGCACAGCGGTGGGCATCCCCGCACACGTGGTAAGAAAAGAGGGCAAGAAGCTCGACAAGATCGACCTTGACCAGGTGCATATCCCCGACCCTGTTTCTCAGGAGATCTGCAATATGAACCGCAGAATGCTGGCCATGGAGAAAAAGCTGGCAGAGCTTGAAGGCGGCGAAAAGGAACTGCGCAATGAATGATCCCCGTTTTGAGCTAAGGGGCCAGTGCCCGCGTTGCGGCGGTTTTATCTTCAACGAAGTAGTATTCTGCCCCTACTGCGGAGCGGATCTGCGAGGTCCCAAAGAGCTGCCGAGGGGGCTTAAGCTATTCCTCGCCTTTCTCAAATGCCTGGGCTTTTTCGCAGCTTTTATCCTCATTCAAAGCATCGTTTCCGCAGTATATATG
Organism: Clostridia bacterium; assembly: GCA_017520365.1. Classification (GTDB taxonomy): domain Bacteria; phylum Bacillota; class Clostridia; order Oscillospirales; family CAG-272; genus Avispirillum. The sequence goes on along the minus strand of JAFXFQ010000093.1, from coordinate 4,162 downwards.
CGCCTTATGTACGTCATTGCCGATGAGACGGTGCTGAAAAGCGAGGAGGCGCTCTATAATTTCTATATGTCCTACGTTCACTACGCATCTGCCTTTGCAGGCGTGGCAACCGTGGGAGCATACTGGGTAATTTACTCCGCCGGCGGCAAAAGCTTTACGAAAAAGATAAATCTGAAAAGCCTGAGCCCCGCAAAATGCACCGGTATGGCTGTGTACGGAATGTCAGTTCAGATCATCATTTCCGTGGGCCTTTCCATATTCTATCTATTGTTCCCCTCCCTCTCCTCCCACTCAAACAGCGAGTCCATCGGGCAGATGCTGGAGGCGGGCTCCCTCATATCAAGAATACTCAACGTGGCTGTGGTAACCGGCATCACAGAGGAGATCGTATTCCGCGGCCTTATATATAATACGCTGAAAGGCGTTATGCCAAGAGGCGTTGCCATCATAGCATCATCCCTCATCTTCGGCATCGCTCATATGAATCCCGAGCAGACATTCTATACCACCGTTCTCGGAATACTTCTCTGCCTTGTTTACGAAAAATGCGGCACTATCATCGCACCGATGATCGTTCACGTTTCGTTCAACGGCACAAATTTCATTTTCCTCTACATTAATTTTTCAAACAGCGCAGCATATCTTGCCCTGTTTTTGATATCCCTGGGCGCTGCCCTCATAACAACGGCATTTCTCTTCTTCACTCAGAAGAAAAGCCTAAACAGACTATAAAAATACTAAGGAACAGACAATATGAAGCTCTACAACACCCTCACTCACCAGAAGGACGAATTTGTCCCCAACGAACCCGGCAAGGTATCCATGTATACCTGCGGCCCCACCGTTTATCACTTCGCTCATATCGGAAACCTCCGCACCTACATTATGGAGGATATCCTTGACAGATACCTCCGCTACTCAGGCTACGAGGTCAAGAGAGTTATGAACATCACCGACGTGGGCCACCTTACCAGTGACGCCGACGAGGGCGAGGACAAGATGCTCAAGGGCGCAAAGCGCGAAAAGAAGACAGTTATGGAGATAGCTCAGTTCTATACCGATGCCTTCTTTGAGGACTGCAAGAAGCTGAACATCAAAAAGCCCGAGGTGGTTGCCCCCGCAACACAGTGCATCGGCGAGTTCATTAAGGTGATCAAGAAGCTTATCGAGAAGGACTACGCATACGAGGCAGGCGGAAACATCTACTTCGATACCTCCAAGCTCCGGCAGTACTACGTTTTCCACAACTTTGAGGAGGAGGACCTTCAGGACGGCGTTCGTGAGGGCGTTGAGAAGGACGATAACAAGAGAAACAAGGCAGACTTCGTTCTTTGGTTCACAAAGTCCAAGTTCGACGATCAGGAGCTTAAATGGAACAGCCCCTGGGGCGTAGGCTATCCCGGCTGGCACATCGAGTGCTCCTGCATCTCCATGAAGCATTTGGGTGAGCGCCTCGATATCCATTGCGGCGGTATCGACAACGCATTCCCCCACCATACAAACGAAATAGCACAGTCCGAGGCTTACCTTGGCCATAAGTGGTGCAACTGGTGGATGCACGTGCTCCACCTTAACACAAACTCCGGTAAGATGAGCAAGTCCTCAGGCGAGTTCCTCACAGTATCTCTCCTCGAATCCAAGGGCTACGATCCCCTTGCTTACCGTTATTTCTGCCTCCAGTCTCACTACCGTAAGAGCCTCGTATTTACTTATGAGAACCTGGATAACGCAACAGCGGCCTTTGAAAAGCTGATTGCACGTATTGCAAGCCTTGACCCCAATGACGGTACTGTAGACAGCGAAAAATTTGAGTCTCTCAAGGCAGGATTTGTTGAGGCAATGGACAACGACCTCAATACCTCCCTTGCGATAACCGCCCTTTATGACGTTCTCAAGGCAGACGCAAACGGCGCCACAAAGCTTGCACTTATCGAAAACTTTGATACAGTTCTCTGCCTCGACCTTATGGCAAAGGCGGCTAAAAAGCGTGAGGAGGACGCAGTTGCAAACGCAGATCCCGAGGTGATCGCAAAGATCGAAGCCCTCATCGCAGAAAGAGCAGAAGCAAAGAAGGAAAGAAACTTCGCCCGTGCCGATGAGATCCGAGCTATCCTCACAGATATGGGTGTTATCCTTATCGATACTAAAGAAGGCACAAAATATAAGTTCGCATAATAATATGTTTTAAATAATATATTTTAACAAAGAAAGCCTGCGGCGTGCCGCAGGCTTTCTTACTAACTCCGATTTAGCGGGGATTTTAAAAAAGGTGCAAAGCCGACGTTGCGGCTTTGCACCTTTTTATTTTTCACATTTTCACAGTAAAAGCTGTTGATATCCGGCTAAATTATTTGCCCTTATACTCCTTGTTGACGGTAGCGCACATTACGGCAAGGGCAACGAGGCATCCCACAACAAGAACGAACCAGATAAAGCCAGCCATAAAGATCGTGAAGGGGGTGGCAAGGATAGCGGCAAAGACAGCAAGACCTGTTCTCTTGAAATGTGCTGCAAGGAGCGCAATGAGAATGACGATCACTGCAAAAACGATAAACACTATAAGGATAATGTCACATACCTCGGTGATCTCATGAATCTCCTCAAAGAAATCGGGGTCGAGGATATCCTTCAGCATGTGATCGCTGTCATCATCGGTATCGATGTCAAAGAGTCCCTCATACGCCTTTACGGTAGCCTTGAAAGAAGCAAGGGAGGGGGTCTTTATAGCCTTTTTGGCCTTATCTATGTAGTTATCCAGCACCTTGATGTCGCTGTCATCAAGATCAAGCTCCTCCTCGAGCTCATCCAGCTCATCCTGAGCGTCCTCAATAAGCTCGAGAGTTTCGGCAGAAGCTTCCTTGAAGTCTGAGATATCGTCAGGCTCAACGAGCATTGAAACGAAGGGGATGTTATAAACTGCCATGTTGTTCACAACAATAATGCTGATCACAAGGAAAACAGCAGCGCAAAGGCAAGCGATGTATGCAAGCTTGGAAGCTTTTTTAACCTTCTCGGATGCTTCGTTTGCAATAAAGTCGGCCTTTTTTACTCCTCTTATCTTTGCGGGAGCAACAGCATTTGGGGCGGTGGGCTGATCGCTGACGAGCTGACTTTGGCAGCTTGGGCAGAAGGAGGCGCCGTCGGGTACAACGTTGCCGCATTTGGGACAGAACATTTTCATTATCTCCTAAGATACAGATTTAAGCAAAATGCTTACATTGTGATGATATCACAACTGAAGATAAATTGTCAATAATCAATCAATATATAAAAGCATTTTAAGTTAAGAATCCCCCGTAAAACGGGGGATTCTTGTTTGATCATTCTAAGTACTCTTCAGCTATCTCTATGCAATCCTCGCAGAACGGATAACCTTGGTACTTGAAAATATCCTTGTTGACAGCAAAGCAAAGCCAGCAGCAATCCTTATCAAGAAGATCCTCACAGTATACAAAAGTTGGAAGCTCGTAATCCTCAAAGTCAAGGTCGCTCTTCCGAACGCCCTCATCATCCATAATATCGGCGATATTGTCACGGGTATAGCTGTCAAGGTCACTAAGGCAGTACATACCGGGAAAATTCGGACTGGTGAGCGCTTCCTCCAAATACTTAAGATTATCCTCGTTGTCAAGGTCCTCGAATTTGACGGCGTATGCAATTGAATACTCATCAAGGTCATATTCCGTTCCAAAGGATAATCCTTCGTATAAGATAGCACTGTCATCAACGAGAGTTCCGTACAGGTCATCATTCACATCTATTACAAGATCGGAAAGGAATTCGCTTTCGTTCTCGTAATCGGCATTAGCATATACAAAATACGTCACATGTACAAGCTGATCGTCACCGTTGAATTCGAAGGCAACATATTCCTGATAATCGTAGTCATCCTCAAGGCAATAGCAATCGATCACAGTCTGTACGACCTCTTTTTCGGGAACGTTATCGCCCTTGTTCTTAGAGGGAGCTCTATCTTCTAAAATATCGTTTATGATCGGTACTGCCACCATCGCTGCAATTGCCACAGCAAGGATGGCAACGATCACCCATATCCACGCCTTGCTCTTTTTCTTGCGAGGAGGCTTCGGCTCGGGAGCTGGCTTTGGTGCGGGGGCGGGCTTTGGCGCAGGGGCGGGCTTTGGTGCGGGAGCAGGCTTTGGTG
>JAFXFQ010000092.1 GCA_017520365.1 Clostridia bacterium | reverse complement strand
TTGAAATGCTTCCGGCCTCGATGACCTGACCAACAACGCAGGGCACGTCACCGAAGAAAAGCTGTCCCGACTCCTTTTCAGGAAGGGATGAGATCTCAATGCTCTTGCAGGATGAAAGCCCTGCCGCATTTGCAAACTGTGCCTCGGAGAACACAACGGTCTCACCCTTTTTTGCGGAAAGCGTCATCTCCACCTGAGCACTGAGAATTTCAAGGCCGGGTGAGAGAACAGCGGCGTTTGCCGCCGTTGCAAAAGCGAGCAAAGCGAGGATCAGAGCAAGTGAAATAGCTGTTTTTTTCATTTTTCTTTTTCCTTTCTTTATGTTGCAGGCTTATTGTTAGCTAAAGTGCTGAAAGATATTAGTAAAGATGCCGAAATTTAAAAATATTCACTAAAAATTCATATTATTTGTTTCACATATATTGATTTTGGAACAAAACTCGTGTATAATTGGTTAGAATAATTGTCTAGAAAAGAGGTTTGCTATGCTTAACATTAATATCACGGCTGCACTCAGCAAAAAAGAAAAGCCCGCAGACAATATTCTTGGCTTCGGCCGCTACTTTACCGACCATATGTTCATTATGAATTACGAGATCGGCAAGGGTTGGCACGACGCCAGAATCGTTCCCTACGGCCCCATCGCACTTGACCCCTCCGCTATGGTTTTCCATTACGCTCAGGAGCTCTTTGAAGGTATGAAGGCATACAGATGTGCCGACGGAAGCATCCAGCTCTTCCGCCCCGACAAAAACATTGAGCGTATGAATAATACATGCCGCAGAATGTGCGTACCCGAGATCCCCATGGAGGACGCCCTGCAGGCGATCAAAACACTTGTTGATTATGAGAAGGACTGGGTTCCTCACTCCGAGGGCACTTCCCTTTACATACGCCCCTTCATAATCGCAACAGAACCCCAGCTTGGAGTTCACCCCTCAAAGACCTACCAGTTCATCATCATTCTCTCACCCGTCGGCTCCTATTATGCCGCAGGTCTTAACCCCGTTAAGATCATGATCGAGAGAAAGTACGTTCGCTGCGTAAAGGGCGGCACAGGTGAAGCCAAGGTAGGCGGTAACTACGCCGCAAGCCTTCTCGGTCAGAAGGAAGCAGAGGAAAAGGGCTATGCTCAGGTACTCTGGCTCGACGGTATCGAAAGAAAGTATATCGACGAGGTCGGCGCAATGAACGTGTTCTTCGTCATCGACGGAACCGTCATCACCCCCGCTCTCACAGACGGAAATATCCTTCCCGGTGTTACCCGCCGCTCCTGCATTGAGCTTCTCTCAAGCTGGGGCTACAAGGTTGAGGAAAGAAAGATATCCATCGACGAGATCATCGAGGCTCACAAAGCAGGAAAGCTTCAGGAGTCCTTCGGTACAGGTACTGCAGCCGTTATCTCTCCTGTAGGAGAATATAACGACGAGGGCACCGTTTACACCATCAACGATGGTAAGATCGGCCCCATCTCTCAGAAGCTCTATGACAGCCTGACAGCTATCCAGTGGGGCAAGGCAGAGGATACAATGGGCTGGACTGTTCGCGTAGACTGATAATACTGTTCACTAAAGAAAATATTATATAAACGGAGAATGTTATGGAAATCAAACGCAATCAGAAGTATTTTTCTTCTAAGGGTATCAACGTTATCCTTATCGTAGGACTTGTGATCTGCCTCGTTGGAGCAGTTCTTCTGTTCCAGCACAACACACGTCCCTTCGGCCTCGTAATCATGCTTGTGGGCAGCGCAGTTGCTGTTTACGGCTCCGGCGCAAAGTCCGGTGAGGCTGAAATCGACAACCAGATCCACGGCATCGTTAAAGACCTTCCCGAGCAGGCTCAGATCAAGCACGAGGTATATGAGCGCCACTTCCTCAAGATCATCAACCCCGTACTTCTCAAGGGCTTCGACTACTCCGCAAAGGACCTTCTTTGCAAGAAGGGTCCCGACCACAAGTACAGAACCCAGGCGTACAACGCAGCACAGCTCTACTTCACAAGAGAAAAGATCTACATCTACGGCAGACACATTTCACTTGTTGACGACTCCGAGGGTGCTAACCATGAGATCTCCAACGTTATCGCATATGAGAACGTACAGAGAGCATACGTTGATCCCACTACCGTGAAGGTAGCAGGCAGAGACGTTAAGGTGTTCTATTTCGTTATTGAGCTCAAGGACGGTACTGAGGCTCTCAGAATCTCCGTTGACTACGGTGCAGACGTTGATAAGGCGTGTGACGATATCAACCACGTAACCGAAAAGATGACAGTATTCGCTATCGAGCGTGCAGCAGACAAGGCTGCAAAGCGTGCATTCCTCCGCGAGCAGGATGCAAAGAAGGCTGCAGCAAACGCATAATCGACAAAAGCAATTTAAAGCCACCGGCTCTGTCCGGTGGCTTTCAGCTTGTCGATAAAGTTATCGACAAGCTGAACTCGGGCTGTCGAGAAGGATGCAGAAGGGGCGATTTAGGTATCGTCGGCGTACAAAGGTACGGCAGAGACCCAAATCGCAACTAAAAAGTCGCATTTAATAGTGAAATCCGCCGAGTTTTCGGCGGATTTCTAACTTTTTTGATCTTTAATTACTTGTTTTTTGACTTGCCTTTTGTCGCGGCTTTTGTTCTGCGCCTTTTTCGACAG
>JAFXFQ010000091.1 GCA_017520365.1 Clostridia bacterium | reverse complement strand
TAATGTAATGCTGAAAGCCGCCCGTTGGGCGGCTTTCAGACTGTCGAAAAAGGCGCAGAGCGCAAAAGTGTCAAAACAAAGACAGCCAAGTTTTAGCTTTAACCGTAAAAAGCAAATACAACTAAAAATCGAAGTCATACAAAAGAAAGCCCCTGATTTCAGTGGCTTTCAAGCTTTTCGCCCTTTCAAGCCCTGTCGTACCTTTGTACGCCGACGGCCTTGAAATGACGAAATCTGCATCCTTCTTGACAGTCCGAACCAGCTTGTCGATAACTTTATCGACAAGCTGAGAAAGCCGCCCGTTGGGCGGCTTTCTCATTTTATTCCATTGTGTTAAACTTTTTTCTTGAGATCATTGCCGAAACAAAGGTTGCACCGAGAAGGATGACTACTACGACGATAAGGATCAATCCCACAAGGGGCATCTTCTCCAGCTTATCCTGAGAAGCGTAGTTGCTGAGTCCGTCATAGGCAAGCTTCAGCTCATCATATACCTTCTCATACTCCTCTACCGTAACGGAGGGAGTACATAGCAGCTTTCTTGCCGCATTGAGCTTTGAGGAAAGCACCTTGCGTGACTCCTTGGTGAAGCCGGAAACGTCTGCCTCATAGCAGGCAGAATAGAAGGTATCGAGATTGCTTCTGTCAACCTGGGCAACGGTAAGGTCAAAGCACAGTGATGCGTTGGAATACACTACCGTTTCGCCTGATTCTCTGATATATGCGTTATCCTTATGAGAGGCGTAAAGATCAAGAGTAACGGGGGCGTTTTCAGCAAAGATGCACAGCACGTACACCGTATCCTTTTCCGCATTGAAGCCAAGGTCAAATCGAACACCGCCGTCGACCTTTTTACCGTAGGTCTCAGCTCTGAGCTCATCGGTGGTATAGTTATCGCCTCTGAGAGTATAGACTGCGGCGGATATACCGTCCTTGTATTTTCCCTTTATGAAGAGGCTCTTCACCGTTCCCGATGCAGGCAGGGAGAATTTCTGATATACCTCTTTTTTTGTAATTGAGCCAAGGTAGATATCGGTTTCGGGAACGGAGTGTTTATATCCCGCCACCATGGGAGAAAGGGTTGCCGTTGCAGCTGCAAGGTTTTCTGCAGAGACAAGCTTTTCGTCTGCTGTTGCAGAACGGGCCATACGAGCACGGGAAAGTGCTGCATCAAAATCCTCCTTGGAAACCGTGGTGGGGTTTACCACCTCAACGGTATATGCATCTGCAATGGCATTTTCAAGAGTGGCAGAGGCATTTCTCTCTTTTTCGAGAGTACCGACAGAATCAAACAGCCTGACGAAAACAGAGGTGGTTCCCTCAGGTGCTGTGACTACGCCTGAATCGCTGTCAAAGCCAAGGGATGAATACTCGATATTATCTGCAAAAGAGGGGAACTCCACCTGAATAGGCGCGTGGGTAGTGCCGGAAACAGAAATATCGATCTCAGTTTTCTTAACTGTAATTGTAACGGAGGCGATGGATCCATTGGAAAGATATACGTTGCTGACAGTTATCTGAGAATTTTCGGCAAGGAGGGACTTGGGAGCGCCTCTGCCTATGATGATGGTACCGTCATTCCTTTCGGATATAAGGGAAAGTATAGCACTATCGCTATCCTTCGCGCACACATAGTATCCGTTTGCAGCCTTTGCGAGGGATACCAGCTCCTTGAGAGGAACGCCTGTAAACACGGAGCTTTTTATATACCATTCGCACAGAGCAGTTGCACTTGCAAAATCCTCGCCGTTGAGAACAATGGGTGCGCCCTTCTTGGTGGTGGCGCACTCCCAATCGTAGGGAAGCTCTTCCTGCACGCTTTTTATTGCATCGGCAATGCCCCTTGCAAGGTCAGCGGCATTCTTTTTTGCCGCCTCCACGCCCTGAGCCAGAGTTTCATCCACGTCGGAAAGCTTTTTCAGCATATAGTGATAGCTCTGCAAGGTAAGGAGAGCATCAAGATTCTCCTCCAAAGCTTCATAGGGAAGAGATCCGTTTTCGCTGAGAGACGCTTCAGCCTTGGCGGCAACAGCATCAAGATGTGCAAGGGCAGCTTCTCCGTCACCTGTTTTCATAAGCGCAAGAGCCACAGCATAGGGATCTGCATTATCGGAGAGAAGGACAGCCTTTGCATATTCAGCAGATGCGAGGGCCGCGGCAGGTGAGAAGCCTCCTCCAATGGTCATATTGATAAGGCTTGCCTTATACTCAAGAGAGGCCGCGTTATGCTTATCGCTGAGGGTGGAAACGGAAAGCGTACCGTTCAACACTTCATTCCAGTCAGAAATCATTTTTTCCTTTGCGCTGTTGAAATTCTCGCCTCTTGCGGCAGCCGCCGCACCGCCGTCTTCGCAGGGCTTAAGAAATGCAAAATAGTCGCAAAATGCGCTCTTCTTAGGCGCGATGGATTCGGGAATGGGCTTTATGGGAGCTATTCCTCCCATAACTGCGGGAAAATCTATCTCGGAAGAGGTGTTATTTTTGACTGTGAAGCGAGAGTAGACACAGACACCCTCGGCATTGATGCCCCAGGCAAACTGCTCAACGGTATAGTCAATGCCGTTCTGCGAATACTCGTGTGTGGCCACGGGATAGGGCAGCTCCTTGAAGGAGGTTTCGGCTATAGGTGTCTGTATGCCGAAATAAACTGTAGATGGACCGTTCAAGGTCTCTACGGTAAAGGATCCGTCGGGATTGACGGGGATCTCTGTTCCGTGGATGCCGATGCTTACAACAGCATCGGGATCATAGTCCAACAGCTCCCCGCCCAACTCGCCTGCGGCATAGCACGGGGCCGCTGTTGACAGCACTATAAGCACTGCCACAAGCATTACGATAAAGCGTTTTATATTGTTCATATTCAGTCATTCTTTCAATTATTATGTCGGGCTTTGCCCATATAATTATACATTATCTTTCCCCTAAAGTCAATCTTATTGTACGTATTAACGTCTTTATGGCATATATAGGGGGAGAAAAGTGTTGACGGAAGATAAACTGTATGATAAAATATAATTATCAAAATTTAATTTGAGGTGCGTTATGAAAAGATTAATTTCTATCCTTCTTGCATCTTTGATCGTGATCACGGGTCTTTCCTTCCCCGTTTTTGCAAATGAAGATGCAGAAATCGCCACCATCACCGAGGATATGATCTCGGCTGAAGGCGCGACCATCGAATACGACAGCTATCTGTCAGCTTATAAGATCACCCCCAAGGCGGCAGGTGAACAGGTTACCGTAAGACTTACCGAAAGCCTTTCTCACATGGCAATGTGGCTTCCCGCAACGGCGGCAGACAGCATCCTTACTATCACTGCTGAAAATGATGAATTTATAAGCAACATTGATCTTGAAGCAGGACATAAGTTTGAGGGAAGCGGCACAAACGTAGAAGGTGAGAATTTCTGGATGACCTACACCCCTTCCGATACCTACAGCATCTATCTTTACGATAAGATGGCAAGCGACAGCACCATGGAAATCTCTAGCCTTGCAAACGGTTCTCTTGCAACATATAAGGAGGAATACCTGGATCTGGATACCTATGAGGTCGAGCGTTACACAAAGCCTTACTGGGACGGTGACATCGTGTTCAACGAATCCTTTATGGTAATTGAGGAAAAGGACGGAACTATTGCTCCCAATGCCATGATGTATGAGATCGACCGCGTTGTTTCCGTTAAGAATTCCTATCTTAACAAGGAATACGTATACGGCACCGACTATCTTATCGAGGACGGAAAGCTTGTTATCCCCGAGGGAAGCTCTATCCCCGTCAACAAGTACAGCAGCATCTACAAGGAAAACGGCTCCAGCGGATATTGGAAGACTCTTGACGGCAGATACGTTTACGCAGGTCAGTACAACCTTTACATGGTCGGATACCTGAACATCACATACACCGTTAAGGACACATGGAACGGCATCACCCCCGAGGCAAAGGGTGCATATCTTGAAAACATCACGACAAAGCTGAACACACCCGGAGAAACAGTTAAGCTCCTCGGCATGGGCGACTCCATTGCAGGCGGCGCTAACGTTTCAAGCGATATAGGTGAATTCGGCGTTGAGCCCTATGCAGACCCCTGGGCTGAAATGACCTCCAAGGCTATTCAGGAAAAGTATCCCGATGTTACAGTTGATTACGACGTATTTGCTCTCGGCGGTGCTACTGCCACATACGCTATTGAGAGAATGGACGACATCATCGCTTATGCACCTGACCTTATTATGATCGAGTTCGGTACAAACGAGTGCATGGCTGGTGAATCCCCCGACTACTATCTTGACACTCTCACTCAGGCAATCAGCGCCATTAACGAGAATCTTCCCGAATGCGACATTATTCTCGTTGCCCCCATCATTTCCAACCCCCTTATCTTCCCCTCTGACTGGTTCTACGCTTATGCCGACGCTCTTTACACTCTTGAGAGACAGGGCGTTGCAATTGCAGACACCACAAGCATTCTTCAGTACATCCTCTCCCGCAAGGATTACATCGATATGACAGGTGACTTCCTCTGCCATCCCAATGACTTCGCAAACCGCGTTTTCGTTCAGACTATCCTTGCAACTCTTGAAAGCGGTGAGGACAGTGCCTACATTTCAGGCCTTGCCGACAGAATTACCCATTACAGATACCCTGCAGAATTTGATCCCGCCGATTGGGCTGAGCTCTGTGAGCTGGCAAGCGTTGCATACAACGATATTCTCAGTGCAGAGACAGCCGACGAGGCAAGAGCAAAATACATCGAACACACAAAGATCCTTGATGCAGTTCCCACATCTGCAGAAAACATCGCAAATGCGGCTCTTGATGCCTCCAAGCTTATCTTCAACTCTGCTAAGCCTCTTGACATCATCGGCTCCGCTTCAAACGTTGGTACAAGATACGATCCCGATGAAAACGCACTTATAACCATCATCACAAATGCAAGAAACGCATCCGTAACCCTTGATTACACAAAGGGAGACAAGGCTGTCTCCGCAGACGACTACGGCTACGTCGTATTCACGGCAAAGGCTGACCCCGACAACGGAAGCCGAGCAACAACAACAAGACTTACCTATACCACAACAACAGGCGCTTGCGCACAGAAGAACATTTCTCTGATTCTTGACGGCAAGTATCACTCCTATATCATCGATATGTCCGAGGAGGCAAACTGGACCGGTGATATCTCCGGCCTTAAGCTCCAGCCCTTTGTGGCCTGCTCCACAAACGACAGCCTCTGCATAAGCTCCATCGTTCTCGCAACAGATGCAGAAAATGCTGCAGATATCGCAGTCGAAAGAGAAAGAGCGGCTTGCAACGATGCGGCGGAGGCAGTTACTTACCTTATGGCTGACGATGCTACAAGCGCGATCCTTACAGCTCCCGCAGGCGAGAGCTATCTCGGCGGCGACGTTGACGGCGACGGCAAGATTTCTGCAAAGGACTCCCTCCTTCTCAAGAGATACCTTGCAGACGGAAGCATTACCATTGACAATCCTGCAGCACTTGACGTAAACGGCGACGGTAACATTAACCCTGCTGACTCTGCTACAGTCAGAATGACTCTTGCAGGAATCATTCCTGAAATGGAGCAGGGCGGTGCCGATGCCAATATTTCCTACAGCACAGCTGAAAAGGCGGCTGAGATCGTATTTAAGAAGAGCAGCGTTACCATCAAGGCAGATCTTGCCGCTGCAGGTCTTTCTGCAGATATGTTCAAGTACGTCACCATATGTGCAAAGAACGCAAACGGTGAGGCAGTGGATGTAACCATTACGCTCAATTATGCAGACGGATCCTCCACAAAGTCTGTAACCATCCCCTCTGATGAGCTCTTCGATGCAAAGCTGGTGAAGTTCACTGAGGCAACAGGCGACATCGTTTCCATCGAATTCACATTTGATTGCGAAGCAGGCGAGACCATTTTCTTCGACTCCTTCGTATTCACACCCACCCTTGCGGCAGCAGAAAATGCTGTTGCAGTAAGAGTTGGTGCTGCAAACCTCTTCTGATCAACACTGAACAACAGAACAACAAAAAGGCTGTTTTAAAAAACAGCCTTTTTCTATTCAGACAACCTTTACGTCAAGCCTCTGTGTGCTTGTGCTGTAGGGGCCAACGTATATCTCAAAGCTACCCTTTTCAATAACGTAGGTACCATCGGGCTTGTAGAAGCCGAGAGACTCGCTTCCTATCTCAAATGTAACGGTAGCTTCCTCGCCCTTGGCTATCTCCACCTTTGCAAACGCCTTCAGCTCTCTGAGGGGGCGCATCATGGATGCCTTGGGATCACGTATATAGAGCTGTACTACCTCCTTGCCGACCCTCTCACCTACATTTTTTACATTGACGCTGACAGTGAAGCCTTCGCCTGCTACAAGTCTGTCGTAAGATATCTCCGTCTTGTCACACACAGGCACAGAATACTCAAAAGACGTATAGGATATTCCATAGCCGAAGGGATAAAGGGGGCTGCCTGCATAGTCGGTATAACAGTTGGATGCGCCCTCTCCGTAATAGCCGTTTACCTCACGGCCGGAGCAGGTCACGTTATAATAAAGGGGAATATGTCCCGTTCTTCTCACAAATGTGACGGGAGCGCGGCCGCATGGGTTATAGTCACCGAACACAGTGCGCACTGCGGCGTGAGCGGCCCGTGTGCCTCCGTGCCATGCAATAAGGATAGCATCAAGATAGGGCTCGACCTCCGTAAGGCACACAGGACGACCGCAGAATACTACTCCGACTGTGGGACGGCCTGTAAGCCTTGCCTTTTTACAAAGCTCGATCTGTGCGGGAGAAAGCGAGATGTCGGAAACGCTTCTTGCTTCTCCGGTATCCTCGTGGCTCTCGCCCAAGGCAAGAACTATATGATCGGAATGTGAGAAGATATAATTTGAATCATCGTTGAGCCTGCCGCCTGTCACCATAACACAGCCGCCGCCCTCTTTGGCAACAACATCATCCATAGCCTCCGCCATATTGGGAGTTGAGGCGCCCAAATATCCGTCCAGCGCCCAGCTTCCGTGGAGTCCGCGACGTTCAAAGGTATAAGGTCCTATCAGTGCCGCTCTTGTCTTCTTCGGGAAGGGGAGAACGTTTTTATCGTTCTTCAAAAGGATCATAGACTCGGCCGCCATTCTTTCAGCTCTTTCTATATGAGCCTTGCGGTCAACCTTTTTGGGTGATGCATAGGTATTTTCAAAAAGACCCATGGCAAGCTTTACACAGAGGATGCGAAGCACTGCAGTATCAACGGTTTCTTCAGACACCTTGCCCTCGTTGACAAATCTCTCAAGAAATCGGGAATAATGCTCGTCTGCCATATCCATATCAAGTCCCGCGTTTATGGCGTGGTGAGCGCAGTCCTCGTATTCCTCGGCGATTCCCTGACGGATAAGCTGCTGAACGGAGTACCAGTCAGAAATGACGAAGCCCTCAAAGCCAAGCTGACCGCGAAGTATGTCGGTAAGATACTTTTTGCTTGACGTTACAGGCTCACCGGAAATGTCATTGAAAGAGGACATGACAGTGCCGACGCCTGCCTTTACAGCTTCGCGGAAGGGGGCGAGAACTACGTTCTGTACAGTATAATCGGAGAGCTCTGTTCTGTGATAATCACGTCCGCCCTCGGAAAAGCCGTATCCCAAATAGTGCTTTGCGCAGGCAAGAATGCTGTCCGGATCCTTAAGATCCTCTCCCTGAAAGCCCTTGACCGTAGCGGCGGCCATCTGACCTGCAAGATATGGGTCCTCGCCGTATCCCTCGATAATGCGTCCCCATCTGGGGTCACGGCAAATATCCATCATGGGAGAAAAGGTCCAGTTTGTACCTTCGCTTCTTGCATCCTCGGCAACGTCTCTGTATGCTTCTGTCACAAGAGCAGGATCGAATGATGCGGCAGATGCCAAAGGTATCGGAAGAACGGTATGATGCCCGTGAATAACATCTCGGCCAAAAAGAAGAGGAATACCGTGAGGTCCCTCCTCAACACTTGTTTTCTGCAGGTCGTTCAGCATCTCCACAACCACGGCCTTTTGCTCATCGTTGCCCGCAGTTGCAGAAAGCGAAAGAATAACACTTCCTATCTCGCCGTTTCGAAGCCTTTTGCGAAACGCCTCCTTGGATGCCTCGTCCTCACAAGGCATAACAGCCTGATTAAGCTGACCGATCTTTTCCTTCAGCGACATTTTTGCAAGTATCTCTCTTGCACGGCTTTCATATTCCTTAAACATGGCTACCCTCCATTGTGTTTAT